>NZ_JBVHWW010000035.1:0-65886 GCF_055563995.1 Streptomyces sp. NPDC029164
CCCCCCCCCCCCCCCCCCCCCCCCCCCCCCCCCCCCCCCCCCCCCCCCCCCCCCCCCCCCCCCCCCCCCCCCCCCCCCCCCCCCCCCCCCCCCGGTTCCCGGGGCCAGGATCGGAGCATGCTCTGGTCCGACCCGAAGAACGAGCCGCCCAAGGAAATGCGCGACGCGCAGGCGATGATCCGGCGGCTGAGCGTGGTGCTCGCCCTCGCCATGCTCGTCGTGGTCTACGTCCTGGGCGTGGGCGCGGGCCATTTCTAGGACCCGGTCCCGGCGTGTTCCGGCGTGTTCCGGCGTCTTCCGGGCGTGTTCCGGGACGTCGGCCGCGCGCCTACGATGACCGGCATGACTGCCACGCCCCAGCCCGCGAACCCGCGCAAGCTCGTCCTCGCCTCCGCCTCCCCCGCCCGGCTGAACCTGCTGCGCCAGGCCGGGCTCGCCCCGCACGTGATCGTCAGCGGCTTCGACGAGGACACCCTGAACCACGACGAGCCCGCCGCGCTGGCCCTGGCGCTGGCCGAGGCGAAGGCGGCGGTCGTGGCGGGCCTGGACGAGGCCGCGGGCGCCCTGGTGATCGGCTGCGACTCCGTGCTGGAGCTGGACGGCGAGGCGCTCGGCAAGCCCGCCGACGCCGAGGAGGCCACCGCGCGCTGGAAGTCGATGCGCGGACGGGCGGGCGTACTGCGCACCGGGCACTGCGTGATCGACACGGCGAACGGCCGTCAGGTCTCGGCCACGGCGTCCACGACGGTCCGGTTCGGCGAGCCGACGGACGCGGAGGTCGCGGCGTACGTGGCCAGCGGCGAGCCGCTGCACGTGGCGGGGGCGTTCACCCTGGACGGGCTGTCGGCGCCGTTCATCGACGGCATCGACGGGGATCACGGCAATGTGATCGGCCTGTCGCTGCCGCTGTTGCGCTCCCTGCTGGGCGAACTGGACGTGTCCATCACGGACCTGTGGGCTTGAGCTCCCCGTACGCGGTCGGGGGCGGGGGCGGTACGTCGCCCTCGCCGGCGCCGGCGCCGTCCCGCGGGGCGGCGTAGAGCGTGAGGGTCAGCACCAGCAGGCACAGGATCATCGTCGTCACCGCGAAGGCGGTCCAGGTCACGAGGACGATGGCGAGGACGCCGAGCACCCCGTGGGTGACGGCGGCCGTGATGAGGACGACGCGGGCGAAGCGGCCCGGGGGGCGGTCGCCGAGCGCGGCGACGGCGGTGAGGACGGCGCACAGCACGAGGAAGGCGCCCATGCCCGCCCCCATGGCGTAGGTCGCCTTGGACATGACGTCCGGATCGCTGCCGGCGATGGACATCGACTGGTTCGCCGTGGTCCGGCCCAGCACGATGTGGACGAACACGAGCACGGCCGCTTCCGCGACAAGCACGATCGCGGCCAGTCCGGCCACGAGTCTGCGCAGCACGACGTCCCCACCCCCCACACGTCACAAGCCTGTTCGACGCCTGGAGGCTACTAACGGGTAGAGCGGTGGGCAAGGGATCCGCACACCCGGGTTCGACGGGCCGTCGACGGGCCGTCAACGCGCCCTCTCCGGGCCGCCTGTGGGTACGGTGTTGTCCCCGTTCGCCCCGTGGGACGGCGGGACCGCCGATCGGGCAACCAATCGGCGAACAAGTGGACAACTCCGCGCCGGCCGGCAAAGAAAATGTGGGCCGTTCGTAGGGACTCGACAAAGAATCACCCGGGGCCGCTGACCGGGGGGACAGAGACCTTGGATACATGACGGGGTTACTGTGCAGTCGGGGATCCCCCTGACCTGGGGCGCCACAAGGGTTCTCGAGTGGTTCGAGCCGCGCATCACACTCTGTGTGGGCAAGGTCACCACCGGGGAAGGGTCGAAAGGCCGTGTGGGCTGTCCCTAAACTCAGCTTGTTTCAAGGAGGGAGCCATCGTGCGCAAGGTGCTCATCGCCAACCGTGGCGAAATCGCTGTCCGCGTTGCTCGGGCCTGCCGGGACGCCGGGATCGCGAGCGTAGCCGTCTACGCCGATCCGGACCGGGACGCTCTGCACGTCCGCGCGGCCGACGAAGCTTTCGCGTTGGGCGGTGACACCCCGGCCGCCAGCTACCTGGACATCTCCAAGGTCCTCCAGGCCGCAGCCGACTCCGGTGCGGACGCCATCCATCCCGGATACGGCTTCCTCTCCGAGAACGCCGACTTCGCCCAGGCCGTGATCGACGCCGGCCTGACCTGGATCGGTCCGCCGCCGCAGGCCATCCGTGACCTCGGCGACAAGGTGGCCGCCCGTCACATCGCCCAGCGCGCCGGCGCGCCGCTGGTCGCCGGTACGCCGGACCCGGTGTCCGGGGCCGACGAGGTCGTCGCGTTCGCCAAGGAGCACGGCCTGCCGATCGCCATCAAGGCCGCCTTCGGCGGTGGCGGTCGCGGTCTGAAGGTCGCCCGCACCCTCGAAGAGGTGCCGGAGCTCTACGACTCCGCCGTCCGTGAGGCCGTCGCAGCCTTCGGCCGCGGCGAGTGCTTCGTCGAGCGCTACCTCGACAAGCCGCGCCACGTCGAGACCCAGTGCCTGGCCGACTCCCACGGCAACGTGGTCGTCGTCTCGACCCGTGACTGCTCCCTGCAGCGCCGCCACCAGAAGCTGGTGGAGGAGGCCCCCGCGCCGTTCCTGACCGAGGCTCAGAACGCGGAGCTGTACGCCGCCTCCAAGGCCATCCTGAAGGAGGCCGGCTACGTCGGCGCCGGCACCGTCGAGTTCCTCGTCTCCGCCGACGGCCTGATCTCCTTCCTGGAGGTCAACACCCGCCTGCAGGTCGAGCACCCGGTCACCGAAGAGGTCGCCGGCATCGACCTGGTCCGCGAGATGTTCCGCATCGCCGACGGCGAGGAGCTCGGCTACGGCGACCCGGTCCTGCGCGGTCACTCCATCGAGTTCCGCATCAACGGCGAGGACCCGGGCCGCGGCTTCCTCCCGGCCCCCGGCACGGTCACCAAGTTCAACGCCCCCACCGGCCCGGGTGTCCGCCTGGACGCGGGCGTCGAGTCCGGCTCCGTGATCGGCCCGGCCTGGGACTCCCTCCTGGCCAAGCTGATCGTCACCGGCGCCACCCGCGAGCAGGCCCTGCAGCGCGCGGCGCGCGCCCTGGCCGAGTTCGAGGTCGAGGGCATGGCCACGGCCATCCCGTTCCACCGCGCCGTCGTCGTCGACCCGGCGTTCGCCCCGACCGACGGCAGCCCCTTCACGGTCTTCACCCGCTGGATCGAGACGGAGTTCGTCAACGAGATCCCGGCGTTCACCGCCCCGGCCGCGGAGGACACCGAGGACGAGCCGGGCCGCGAGACGGTCGTCGTCGAGGTCGGTGGCAAGCGGCTCGAGGTCTCGCTGCCGTCGTCCCTGGGCATGACCCTGGCCCGTACGGCCGCCGCGGGCGGCGCCAAGCCGAAGCGCCGCGCGGCCAAGAAGTCCGGCCCGGCCGCCTCCGGCGACACCCTGGCCTCGCCGATGCAGGGCACGATCGTCAAGGTCGCGGTCGAGGAGGGCCAGCAGGTCAACGAGGGCGACCTGGTCGTCGTACTCGAAGCCATGAAGATGGAGCAGCCGCTCAACGCGCACCGCTCCGGCACCATCGTCGGCCTCACGGCCGAGGTCGGCGCGTCGGTCACCTCGGGCGCGACGATCTGCGAGATCAAGGACTGACGTCCGGGAACCTCACAACGCCGGCGGGGCTGGATCATCCAGCCCCGCCGGCGTTTTCTCGTTCTAGCGGCGGCGCATGTCGGCCACGCGGGCCCGCTCCGCCTGGGGCTCCGGCAGCATGCCCGCGGCCCGCAGCTGCGCGGTCGGCCCGCCGCGCCGCTGCACCGGCAGCGGCGAGTCGCGGCGCGGTCGCCGCCCCATCATCCCGTCCCCGCCGCCGGCGGCAGCCGCGCCCGCCACGGTGATCTGGACGCCCTGGTCGGCGAGTGCCTGGAGTTCCGTCGCGGCGCGGTCGTCATGCGGCGGCGGCTCGTCCGTGACCAGGCGGGTCATCACGTCCGTCGGCACGGTCTGGAACATGGTGTCCGTGCCGAGCTTCGTGTGGTCCGCGAGGACGACCACCTCCGCGGCCGCCTGGACGAGCGCCCGGTCCACGCTCGCACTGAGCATGTTGGACGTGGACAGGCCGCGCTCGGCCGTCAGGCCGCTGCCCGAGAGGAAGGCGCGGGAGACGCGGAGCCCCTGGAGGGACTGCTCGGCCCCGCTGCCGACGAGGGCGTAGTTGGACCCGCGCAGGGTGCCGCCGGTCATCACCACCTCCACCCGGTTCGCGTGGGCCAGGGCCTGCGCGACGAGCAGCGAGTTCGTGACGACGGTCAGCCCCGGCACCCGGGCGAGCCGGCGGGCCAGCTCCTGGGTCGTGGTGCCCGCGCCGACGACGACGGCCTCGCCCTCTTCCACGAGGGAGGCCGCGACATCGGCGATGGCGGTCTTCTCCGCCGTCGCGAGATGGGACTTTTGCGGAAAGCCGGACTCCCGCGTGAAACCGCCCGGCAAGACCGCACCGCCGTGCCGGCGGTCGAGGAGTCCTTCTGCCTCCAGTGCCCGCACGTCCCGCCGTACGGTCACTTCGGAGGTCTGGACGACGCGGGCGAGCTCCCGGAGCGATACCGCTCCGTTGGCCCGCACCATTTCGAGGATCAATTGGCGACGTTCTGCAGCGAACACGAAACTGACAGTAACCCCAACGACCGTCTTCTTTCAGCTCCTTGCGCCGAAATACCGAAGTTGTCCATATGTCGGGGTGACTAGTGGTATACGCGGCCCGATGTCTGGGTGAACGTCCGGCCACGCGGCGGCGCACCGCCCCAACGCCCATGCGGTATGGGGCGGTTGGGGCCGATCAGGCCTCCCCGGCGGCCTTCCGCGTGTGCAGCTGGCGCGCCACCTCTGCGATCGAGCCCGACAGCGAGGGGTACACGGTGAACGCGTTTGCGATCTGCTCGACCGTCAGGTTGTTGTCCACGGCGATCGAAATGGGGTGGATCAGCTCGCTCGCGCGCGGGGAGACGACCACACCGCCGACGACGATGCCGGTGCCCGGACGGCAGAACAGCTTCACGAAGCCGTCCCGGATGCCCTGCATCTTCGCGCGCGGGTTGCGCAGCAGCGGGAGCTTCACCACGCGGGCGTCGATCTTGCCCGCGTCCACGTCCGCCTGGGTGTAGCCGACGGTGGCGATCTCGGGGTCGGTGAAGACGTTCGAGGAGACCGTCTTGAGGTTCAGCGGGGCCACCGCGTCACCGAGGAAGTGGTACATCGCGATGCGGCCCTGCATCGCCGCGACCGACGCGAGCGCGAAGATCCCGGTGACGTCGCCCGCCGCGTACACGCCGGGCGCGGAGGTGCGCGACACCTTGTCGGTCCAGATGTGCCCGGAGTCCTTGAGCCGGACGCCGGACTCCTCCAGGTTCATGTTCCCGGTGTTGGGGATCGCGCCGACGGCCATCAGGCAGTGCGTCCCGGTCAGGACGCGGCCGTCGGAGAGGGTCACCTCGACGCGGTCGCCCACCCGCTTGGCGGACTCGGCGCGGGAGCGGCCGACGACGTTCATGCCGCGGCGCCGGAAGACGTCCTCCAGGACGGCGGCGGCGTCCGGGTCCTCGCCGGGCAGCACGCGGTCACGGGAGGACACGAGGGTCACCCGGGAGCCGAGGGCCTGGTACGCGCCGGCGAACTCGGCACCGGTCACACCGGAGCCGACCACGATGAGCTCCTCCGGGAGCTCGTCGAGGTCGTAGACCTGGGTCCAGTTCAGGATCCGCTCGCCGTCGGGCATGGCGTCCGGGATCTCGCGGGGGTGGCCGCCGGTCGCGATCAGCACGGCGTCGGCCGTCAGGATCGTCTCGGTGCCGTCGGCGGCGGTGACGATGACGTCGCGCGTGCCGTCGATGCCCTGCGGGCCGCCGAGCTTGCCGCGGCCCCGTACGACGCGGGCGCCGGCCCGGGTGACGGAGGCGGTGATGTCGTGCGACTGGGCGAGCGCGAGGCGCTTGACGCGCCGGTTCACCTTGCCGAGGTCCACGCCGACGACGCGCGCGGCCTGCTCGATGTGCGGGGTGTCGTCCGCGACGACGATGCCGAGCTCTTCGTACGACGAATCGAAGGTGGTCATCACCTCGGCGGTCGCGATCAGAGTCTTGGAGGGCACGCAGTCGGTCAGGACCGAGGCCCCGCCGAGGCCGTCGCAGTCCACGACGGTCACCTCCGCGCCGAGCTGGGCCCCTACCAGCGCAGCCTCATACCCGCCGGGTCCGCCGCCGATGATCACGATCCGGGTCACGAAAAGTCCGCCTCACGTCTACCCGGCCGGCTGCCGCCCCGGCCGGTGTTCCGGGGGGTCTCCCCGGGGGATGCATTCCGTGCCCCATTGTCCCGCACGGTTCAAGGTGCTTCGCGCCCGGTCCCGTCATCCGTGCGCCATCCGGGCACGCGGTCACGGCCACCCCTCCCGTACCCTCGACCTCATGTCGCTCTACGCCGCGTACGCCGGCAACCTCGACCCGCGGCTGATGACGCGCCGCGCTCCCCATTCGCCGCTGCGCGGAACGGGCTGGATCAACGACTGGCGGCTGACCTTCGGCGGCGAGCAGATGGGCTGGGAGGGCGCTCTCGCCACGATCGTCGAGGCCCCGCGCCACCAGGTCTTCGTCGCCCTGTACGACATCGCGCCGCTCGACGAGGACTCGATGGACCGCTGGGAGGGCGTCGGGCTCGACATCTACCGCCGCATGCGGATCCGGGTGCACACGCTGGACGGCGAAGAGGCCGCCTGGTGCTACGTGCTCAACGGCTACGAGGGCGGCCTGCCCTCGGCGCGCTACCTCGGCGAGCTCGCCGACGCCGCCGAGTCCGCGGGCGCCCCGCACGACTACGTGATGGAACTCCGCAAGCGCCCCTGCTGACCCCTGCTGATCCCCTGCGGGGCCACGCCGGCCCTGCCGGCGTTCGAGGCGCGGGGACGATTCGGCGGAAACGACAAGGCAACGATCCGAACACCGTGAGCTGTGCCATCTACGCGCGTAGGCCAGGAGCGGCTACGCTCGTCTGCGTGAACGCATCTGTTACCGACCCCTTCGCCGCCGCCGACGCCGCAGCCGACCGCCTGCGCGAGCTGACCGGCGTCGATTCCCACGATGTCGCGCTCGTGATGGGCTCCGGCTGGGCCCCCGCCGCGGAGGCGCTCGGCGCCCCCGAATTCGAGTTCCCCGTCACCGAGCTGCCCGGATTCCCGCCGCCCGCCGTCGAGGGCCACGGCGGCAAGATCCGCTCGTACAAGATCGGCGACAAGCGCGCGCTGCTCTTCCTCGGCCGGACCCACTACTACGAGGGCCGCGGCGTCGCCGCCGTCGCCCACGGCGTGCGCACCGCCGTCGCCGCCGGCTGCAAGACCGTGGTCCTCACCAACGGCTGTGGCGGTCTGCGCGAGGGCATGAAGCCCGGCCAGCCCGTGCTGATCAGTGACCACCTCAACCTGACGGCCACCTCGCCGATCGTCGGCGCGAACTTCGTCGACCTGACGAACCTGTACTCGCCCGAGCTGCGCGCGATGTGCAAGGAGATCGACCCGAGCCTGGAAGAGGGCGTCTACGTCCAGTTCCCCGGCCCGCACTACGAGACCCCGGCCGAGATCAACATGATCCGCGTCATGGGCGCGGACCTGGTCGGCATGTCCACCGTGCTGGAGGCCATCGCGGCCCGCGAGGCCGGCGCCGACGTGCTGGGCATCTCCCTCGTCACCAACCTGGCGGCGGGCCTGTCCGGCGAGCCGCTGAACCACGAAGAGGTCCTCCAGGCCGGCCGCGACTCGGCAGCCCGCATGGGCACGCTGCTGACGCAGGTCCTCGCCCGCATCTGATCGACGTACGAGAGGTAAGGCGGAAGCAGTGCAGGAACAGGACGACCTGATCACCCGGGCCCAGGCCTGGCTGGCGGAGGACCCGGACCCGGAGACGGCGGCCGAGCTCGCGGCGCTCATCGACGCGGGCGACACCGCGGAGCTCGCGGACCGCTTCGCCGGCACCCTCCAGTTCGGCACCGCCGGACTGCGCGGTGAGATCGGCGCGGGCCCGATGCGGATGAACCGCGGCGTGGTCATCCGGGCCGCGGCGGGCCTCGCGGCCTACCTGTCGGCCCAGGGCCACGCCGGCGGCCTGGTCGTCGTCGGCTACGACGCCCGCTACAAGTCGGCGGACTTCGCCCGCGACACCGCGGCCGTCATGACCGGCGCCGGGCTGCGCGCGGCCGTCCTGCCCCGCCCGCTGCCGACGCCCGTCCTCGCGTACGCCATAAGGCACCTGGGCGCCGTCGCCGGCGTCGAGGTGACCGCGAGCCACAACCCTCCGCGGGACAACGGCTACAAGGTCTATCTCGGCGACGGATCGCAGATCGTCTCCCCGGCGGACGCGGAGATCGCGGCGGAGATCGCCCGCGTCGACACGCTCGCCTCGGTCCCCCGCCCGGAGTCCGGCTGGGAGGAGCTCGGCGAGGGGGTCCTGGAGGCCTACCTGGCCCGTACGGACGCCGTCCTGACCCCCGGGTCCGCCCGGGGCGTACGGACCGTCTACACGGCCATGCACGGCGTCGGCAAGGACGTCGTCCTGGCGGCCTTCGCCCGGGCCGGCTTCCCCGCCCCGGTGCTGGTGGCCGAGCAGGCCGAGCCGGACCCGGCCTTCCCGACGGTGGCCTTCCCCAACCCGGAGGAGCCGGGCGCGATGGACCTGGCCTTCGCCAAGGCGGCCGAGGTCAACCCGGACATCGTCATCGCCAACGACCCGGACGCGGACCGCTGCGCGGTGGCGGTCCCCACCGCGGACGGCTGGCGGATGCTGCGCGGCGACGAGGTGGGCGCGCTGCTGGCGGCCCACCTGGTCCACAAGGGGGCGCAGGGCGTCTTTGCGGAGTCCATCGTCTCGTCCTCCCTCCTGGGCCGGATCGCGGAGGCCGCGGGCGTCGGCTACGAGGAGACCCTGACGGGCTTCAAGTGGATCGCCCGCGTCGAGGACCTGCGGTACGGCTACGAGGAGGCGCTCGGCTACTGCGTGGACCCCGAGGGCGTCCGCGACAAGGACGGCGTCACCGCCGCGCTGCTGGTGGCGGAGCTGGCCTCGGAGCTCAAGGAGCAGGGCCGCACCCTGACCGACCTGCTGGACGACCTGGCGATGGCCCACGGGCTGCACGCCACCGACCAGCTGTCGGTCCGCGTCTCGGACCTGTCGGTGATCGCCTCGGCGATGGCCGCGCTGCGCGCGGAGCCGCCGGTGTCCCTGGCGGGGCTGCGGGTCGTCTCGGCGGAGGACCTGACGCAGGGCACGCAGACGCTCCCGCCCACGGACGGCCTGCGCTACTACCTGGAGGGCGACTACAAGGCCCGGGTGATCGTCCGCCCGTCGGGCACGGAGCCCAAGCTGAAGTGCTACCTGGAGGTGGTCGTCCCGGTCCCCGAGGCCTCCGACCTCGCCTCGGCCCGCACCCGCGGCCAGGAGATCCTGGACGCCATCAAGAAGGACCTCGCGGCGGCGGCAGGCATCTGATCCATCCGGCGCCGCTCGCGCGCCTCGGCCCCAGGGGGCCTCGCCGGCTTCGCGCCGCTGCGCCGGACTCCGTCCGTCGGGCACGGGGCCGGGGCTCCGGCCCCCTGCCCGGCCCGGTCCCGCCCCGTCCGGCGGGACCGGGCCTTCGCCGTTTCCGGGGGCCGGGCGCAGCCCCGGTCTTCAGCCCCGCCGGCGGTCGAGGCGCGGGGTCCGGGGCGCAGCCCCGGGGGTCAGCGGGGCATGGCTCCGGGGGAAGCCGAAGGGCGGACGATCTCGCCCAGGGTCGGCACCGATTCCGGGCGCGAGCGCACCGCGTCCGTGCACTCCCACGCCCGCGGCGGGTCCTCGTCCGGCCCGCCCAGGACCACCGGCCCCGGGCCCGCCGACACCGCCTCGTTGCCCGCCAGCGTGCACACGACCTGCGACAGGGCCACCGGCGGCAGATCCTCCGGCTTGCGGCTCAGCCGCACCGTGCCCGCCGGATCGCCCGACCGCGGCGCGGACACGGCCAGCCCCTCCGGGACCCCGGTCGTGAAGCCGGCGTCCCGCTCGTCCGCGTTCGGCGTCTGCTCCAGCGCCTCCAGCAGCGCCTGCGCGACCAGGCCCACGGGGTCCCGTACGGGCTTCTTCTCGGGCACCGGAACCACTCGCTCCACGCCCACCAGCTGCGATCCGCAGACCAGTTCCACCGTGGCCCGGAAGCCCTGCACCCCGCTCTGCCCGGCGGGCGCCGGCGGGGTGTCGCACGACACCCGGGAGGGCGCCGGTCCCACGTCCACCGGCACGGTCGTGGCCCTGATCCCACAGCCCGACGTCGCGAGCAGGGCGACCGCCACCAGCGGGACCACCACGGCCGGCACCACCGGCAGGGCCCTACGCATCCAGGTCACCCGAGATCACCTTTCCCACGTCCACCGGCAGCCGCAGCGTGAACAGGGCTCCGCCCCCCGCCGCGTTGGCGGCGGTGATGTCGCCGCCGTGGATGTGCGCGTTCTCCACGGCGATCGACAGGCCGAGCCCGCTCCCGTCGGACTTCGGCCGCGACGCGCTCGCCTTGTAGAAACGGTCGAAGACGTGCGGCAGGACCTCTTCGGGGATGCCCGGGCCGTTGTCCCGGACCGCGATGACCAGCCACTCCCCGTCCACCGTCACGGACACCCGCACCGGCGAGCCGCCGTGCTTGAGCGCGTTGCCGATCAGGTTGGCGAGGATGACGTCGAGGCGGCGCGGGTCGAGGCGGGCCACGATGTCCCGTTCGGCGTCGAGGTCGACCGCGTCGAGCCAGGCCCGCGCGTCGATGCAGGCCGTGACCTGGTCGGCGACGTTGACGTCGTCCAGCACCAGCCTGGCCGTACCCGCGTCGAAGCGGGTGACCTCCATCAGGTTCTCCACCAGGTCGTTCAGCCGCCGCGTCTCGCTGACGACCAGGGCCACCGCCGGCGCGATCATCGGGTCGAGGTCGTCGACCTCTTCCTCCAGCACCTCCGCCACCGCCGTCAGCGCGGTCAGCGGAGTGCGCAGTTCGTGGGACATGTCCGCGACGAAGCGCCGGCTGGACTCCTCCCGCGCGCTCATGTCGGCGACCTTCTTCTCCAGCGCCTCGGCCGTCTTGTTGAAGGTGTGCGACAGGTCGGCGAGTTCGTCCGTGCCCGACACGTCGAGGCGGTGGTCCAGCTCGCCCTCGCCGAGCCGCCGGGCCGCGTCTCCCAGCCGCTGCACGGGCCGCAGCACCGTACGGGCCGCGGCCTGCGCCAGCAGGGCGGAGCCGAGCAGCGCCAGACCGGTGGCGATCGTCAGCGACCAGGCGAGCGCGTTCAGGTCATCGCGCTCCTGGGCGAGCGACTTGTACATGTAGCCAGTCGGCCCGCCGCCCACGATCCGGGTGCCGCCGACCAGGTACGGGTTGCCGTTCGGCTTCGTCCGCTGCCAGTACACGTGGTACTCGGCGTCGTTCGCCGCGGTCGTCTTCTGCTCGTCGTTCACGGCGTTCTGCAGGGACTTCGGTACGTCCTGCAGCCCGAAGGAGTCTGGACCGGCCGCGCCGAACACCTCCTGGTGGTCCTTGCGTTCGTGCACCAGCAGCACGCTGTAGCCGGGGCTGCTGCCCGCCATCAGCTCGGCGGTGCGCTGCAGTTCCTCCGGCGTCGGGTCGGCGGGCAGCGCGGCGGCACGGTTCTGCATCTCCTGCCGGAAGTCGCCGAGCGCCGCGTCCTGGACGCGGGTGAGCACGGCCTCCCGGTTGAGCCAGTACGCGATCCCGGAGGCGGAGACCGCGGCCGTCAGGGCGACGAGCGCGAAGACGATGAGGAGCCGCAGCCGCAGGCTGGTCCAGCGCCGGCCCGCGAGGAACGCGCGGATCACTGCGGGGAGTCCAGGCGGTAGCCGACACCCCGGACGGTACGGATCAGGGTGGGCGAGGACGGCACGTCCTCGACCTTGGCGCGCAGCCGCTGGACGCAGGCGTCGACGAGCCGCGAGTCACCGAGGTAGTCGTGCTCCCAGACCAGCCGCAGCAGCTGCTGGCGCGACAGCGCCTGCCCGGGCCTGCGGCTCAGTTCGAGCAGCAGCCGCAGCTCGGTCGGGGTGAGCTGGAGGTCCTCGCCGTTCTTGGTGACCGTCATGGCCGCGCGGTCGATGACCAGGGAGCCGAAGCTCGCCGAGTCGCTCGACTCGCGCTCGCCGCGGCGCAGGACGGCCCGGATCCGGGCGTCGAGGACCCGGCCCTGGACGGGCTTGACCACGTAGTCGTCGGCCCCGGACTCCAGGCCGACGACCACGTCGATGTCATCGCTGCGCGCGGTGAGCAGGATGATCGGCAGCTGGTCGGTGCGACGGATCCGGCGGCACACCTCGAAACCGTCGATCCCGGGCAGCATCACGTCCAGCACGATCAGATCCGGCCGCTGCTCGCGCAGCAGTTTCAGGCCGTCCTCGCCCGTCGCCGCGGTGGCCACACGGTGGCCCTGGCGAGACAAGGAGAGCTCGAGGGCCGTGCGGATGGCGTCGTCGTCCTCGATCAGCAACAGGAAGGGCACGGGCTCATTCTGTCCCATCGACAGTCGGGAGTTCGACCGTCGGGGGGAGCGGATCGTACGGAAGTCGCTGTGACAGGGCTGTGACAGTCGACGGACACCCCGGTTAAGTCGGCGGGGCAGTCTTCTACCAACGCACAACGGACCGAAGCAGAGACACTCCACGACGGGGGGCGCGAGATGAACACGCTGCACAGCACCAACACCAGCGCGGTTGTCACGCGGCTGCACGATGTGAACCGCCGGGCGGGTGTCCGTACGGTGGCGGTCGCCCGTCCCCGGCCGGCCCACGTCGTAGCCATTGACGCAAAGCAGTACCAGGCGGTTCCCGCCCAGCACACGCCGTCCTCCACCTCGGAGGCGGAGTTCACGGCCTACGTCCAGGAGCGGCGGACCGCCCTGTACGCGACGGCCTTCCACCTCACCGGCGACCGCTACGAGGCCGAGGACCTGCTGCAGAGCGCGCTGTTCTCCACGTACCGCGCCTGGGACCGGATCAGCGACAAGGCGGCCGTCGGCGGCTACCTGCGCCGCACGATGACCAACCTGCACATCAGCGCGTGGCGCCGGCGGAAGCTGAACGAGTACCCGACGGAGGAACTGCCGGAGACGGCCTCCGACACGGACGCGATGCGCGGTACGGAGCTGCGCGCGGTCCTGTGGCAGGCACTGACCCGGATCCCGGAGCCGCAGCGCACGATGCTGGTGCTCCGCTACTACGAGGGCCGCACGGACCCGGAGATCGCGGAGATCCTCGGGATCAGCGTCGGCACGGTGAAGTCGAGCATCTGGCGCTCGCTGCGCCGCCTGCGGGAGGACGAGGCGCTGAGCTTCGGCCGTGACGAGGCGGAGTCCTTCGAGGAGCTCGTCGCGTAACGCGGCGCACACAGACCATCGGGCCAGGGGGCCCGTCCTACGGGGGTGGGGCGGGGGCCGCGGGGGGAAAAGGCGGGATCAAGCGGCCGGGGGTCCGCCTGATCCCGCCTTTTCGCACGTGGGCCGGTTGGGCCGGGGCCGGGTGTGTGCCGGGGTGATCCCCGCAGGGCGCCGAACGCAAGGTGCCCAAACGCTCCGACCCCCCGACACGTTCGGCGCCCGAGGAGACGCCCCGGCGCGCGCCCGACCCCGGCACAACCGGCCCCCACGCGCCCGGCCCGAGCGGCGCAGCCAACCGGCGCCCGCCCGACCTGCTCGGCTCCCGGCCAGGGCTAAGCGGGGGTGGGGGCGTGGCGGTGACGACCGGCGGCGGCCGCGGCGAGCCGGCCGAGGGCCTCGTCGCGGCCGCACGCGTGCGCGCCCAGCGCGATGTGGCGCTCCACGATGCCCCGCTCCGCCCGCATCAGCCGCAGGCCGCGCCGCAGCAGGAGCAGGACCGACTTGCGGCCCTCACGGAGATCGCGCGCCAGTCGGCGGCGGAAGGTGGTGGACGGCCGCCCGCGCAGGCAGATGGCGTCCGCGAGCAGCCCCAGCTCCTGGCACCGGGCGGCGATGTCCGCGGCGAAGATGCCCTCCGCGATGAACAGCGGCGTCCGCGAGATGTCCAGCGACTCCACCCCGGCCCGCGAGGACGTGGCGATCTCGTACACGGGCACGTCGGTGCGGCCCACCGCGCACAGCTCCTCGATCGCCGCGACGGCGGTGTCCGCGTCCCACGACAGCGGGGAGTCCCAGTCGATGTCCGAACTGCCCTCGACCAGCGGGAGGGTCGGGTCGTCACCCTCCTTGTAGAAGTCGTCCAGACGCAGCACGGGCAGACCCGAACGGGCCGCCAGCGAGGACTTGCCGGACCCCGAGGGCCCGGTCAACAGCACGACACGCGTAGGCAAAGGAGAGGAGGAGCTCACGGGACACCAGTGTGAACCATTCCCCCGCCCAGGGGATGCCTCCGGTGACCGGTTGGTATCGAGGATCACACCTCCACTACGCTGCGTGCGCGTACGACTACGGCGCACTACAGACGAGCACAGGGTGGGAATCCCATGGCACGCCACGCAGCAGCCTCCTCCGCAAGCAGCCGGCTCCGTTCCGCGGGCCTGACGGTCTCGATGGCGGGCGCCGCGCTCGCGATGGCCGCGGGGGGTGCCCAGGCCAGTGAGCTCGACGTACCGGCGGCTCTGGCCGGGGTCACCGATCCCATCGCGAACCTCAAGGTGAACCCGCTCGCCCACACCGGTGTGGACCCGCTGGACAACGGCGTGGCCACGAAGGTCGCGGACTTCCCCTCCGTCGGCACCGGCATGGTCACCGGCGTGCTGACCCAGGGGCCGTCGGTCGGCGAGTTGCCCACCGCCGCGGTCTCCTCGCTGCTCGGGCCGGTGCTCCCCAAGAAGTAGGGACAGCGGGTACGGGAAGGCCCCGGCAGCGCGGGGGAACGCTGCCGGGGCCGGTCTCGTACGGGCTCCGGTCCTAGTAGGACGAGCCGCCCGAGCCCAGCGACCCCGTCGGGTGCCAGACCGTCTTGGTCTCCAGGAACGCCGTCATGCGCGACGTGCCCGGGTCGGCGCTCCAGTCGTCCACAGGCTGTGGACGCAGGACGCGCTTGAGGTTGTCCGCGGCCGCGATCTCCAGCTCCTTGGCCAGCGCGGAGTCCGCGCCCGCCAGGTCGATCGCGTTGACGTCCTGGTGGGACGCCAGGTGCGGGCCCATCTCGGCGGCCTTGCCGGACAGGATGTTGACGACGCCGCCGGGCAGGTCGGAGGTGGCGAGCACCTCGCCCAGGGAGAGGGCCGGCAGCGGGGACTTCTCGGAGGTGATCACGACCGCCGTGTTGCCCGTCGCGATGACCGGGGCGATCACCGAGATCAGGCCCAGGAAGGACGAGTCCTGGGGGGCGATCACGGTGACGACGCCCGTCGGCTCCGGGGTGGACAGGTTGAAGAACGGGCCCGCGACCGGGTTGGCCCCGCCCACGATCTGGCCGATCTTGTCGGTCCAGCCCGCGTACCAGACCCAGCGGTCGATGGCCGCGTCGACGACGGCGCCGGCCTTCGGCTTGGACAGGCCCTCGGCCTCGCCGACCTCGCGGACGAACTGCTCCCGGCGGCCCTCCAGCATCTCGGCGACGCGGTAGAGGATCTGGCCGCGGTTGTACGCGGTCGCGCCCGACCAGCCGCCGAAGGCCTTGCGGGCCGCGACGACCGCGTCACGCGCGTCCTTGCGCGAGGACAGCGGAGCGTTGGCCAGCCAGTTGCCCTTGGAGTCGCTCACCTCGTACACCCGGCCGCTCTCGGAGCGGGGGAACTTGCCCCCGACGTACAGCTTGTAGGTCTTGAAGACGCTCAGACGCGCCGACGACGACTCAGACATCGAGGTAGCCCTCCAGGCCGTGGCGGCCGCCCTCGCGGCCGAAGCCCGACTCCTTGTAGCCGCCGAAGGGCGAGGTCGGGTCGAACTTGTTGAACGTGTTGGCCCAGACGACGCCCGCGCGGAGCTTGTTCGCGACCGCGAGGATGCGGCTGCCCTTCTCCGTCCAGATGCCGGCGGACAGGCCGTACTGGCTGTTGTTGGCCTTCGCGACGGCCTCGTCGGGCGTGCGGAAGGTCAGCACGGACAGCACCGGTCCGAAGATCTCGTCGCGGGCGACGGTGTGCGCCTGGGTGACGTTCGTGAAGAGCGTCGGGGCGAACCAGTAGCCGGCGGACGGCAGCTCGCACGCCGGGGACCAGCGCTCGGCGCCCTCGGCCTCGCCGGTCTCCGCGAGCGCGGTGATCCGGGCGAGCTGCTCGGCGGAGTTGATCGCGCCGATGTCGGTGTTCTTGTCGAGCGGGTCGCCCAGGCGCAGCGTGGAGAGGCGGCGCTTGAGGGAGTCCAGCAGCTCGTCGTGGATCGACTCCTGGACCAGCAGGCGCGAGCCCGCGCAGCAGACCTGTCCCTGGTTGAAGAAGATGCCGTTGACGATGCCCTCGACGGCCTGGTCGATGGGGGCGTCGTCGAAGACGATGTTGGCGCCCTTGCCGCCCAGCTCCAGGGTGACCTTCTTGTCGGTGCCGGCGACGTGGCGGGCGATCTTCTTGCCCACGGCGGTCGAGCCGGTGAAGGCGACCTTGTTGACGTCCGGGTGCTCGACGAGGGCCGCGCCCGCGTCGCCGTACCCGGTGAGGATGTTCACGACGCCCTTGGGCAGGCCCGCCTGGCGGCAGATGTCCGCGAAGAACAGCGCCGAGAGGGGGGTCGTCTCCGCGGGTTTCAGCACGACCGTGTTGCCGGTGGCGAGCGCCGGGGCGATCTTCCACGCGAGCATCAGCAGCGGGAAGTTCCACGGGATGACCTGGCCGGCCACGCCCAGCGGGCGCGGGTTGGCGCCGTACCCCGCGTGGTCGAGCTTGTCGGCCCAGCCCGCGTAGTAGAAGAAGTGCGCGGCGACCAGCGGGAGGTCCGCGTCGCGGGTCTCCTTGATCGGCTTGCCGTTGTCCAGGGTCTCCAGGACGGCGAGCTCGCGGCTGCGCTCCTGGATGATCCGGGCGATGCGGAAGAGGTACTTGGCGCGCTCGGAGCCGGGCAGCGCGGACCACTTCTCGAAGGCCTTGCGGGCGGCCTTCACGGCACGGTCGACGTCGGCGGCGCCGGCCTGGGCGACCTCGGCGAGGACCTCCTCGGACGACGGCGAGACGGTCTTGAAGACCTTGCCGTCGGCGGCGTCGGTGAACTCGCCGTCGATGAAGAGCCCGTAGGAGGGGGCGATGTCGACGACCGAGCGGGACTCGGGAGCCGGTGCGTACTCGAATACAGATGCCATGGTGATCAGTCCACCGTCACGTAGTCGGGACCGGAGTAACGGCCGGTGCTCAGCTTCTGGCGCTGCATCAACAGGTCGTTGAGCAGGCTGGAGGCGCCGAAGCGGAACCAGTGGTTGCTCAGCCAGTCCTCGCCCACGGTCTCGTTGACCAGGACCAGGAACTTGATCGCGTCCTTGGTGGTGCGGATGCCGCCGGCCGGCTTCACGCCGATCTGGATTCCAGTCTGCTCCCGGAAGTCGCGGACGGCTTCGAGCATGAGCAGGGTGTTCGCGGGGGTGGCGTTGACGCCCACCTTGCCCGTCGACGTCTTGATGAAGTCGGCGCCCGCGAGCATGCCGATCCAGGAGGCGCGGCGGATGTTGTCGTAGGTCGACAGCTCGCCGGTCTCGAAGATGACCTTGAGGCGGGCCGCGGTGCCGTCGGGGCGGACGCAGGCCTCCTTGATGGCCTTGATCAGCTCGTACGTCTCCAGGTAGCGGCCGGCGAGGAAGGCGCCACGGTCGATGACCATGTCGATCTCGTCGGCGCCGGCGGCGACGGCGTCACGGGTGTCCGCGAGCTTGACGGGCAGCGCGGCGCGGCCGGCCGGGAAGGCGGTGGCGACGGAGGCGACCTTGACGTCGGCTCCGTTCAGCGCGGCCTTGGCGGTGGCCACCATGTCGGGGTAGACGCAGACCGCGGCGGTCATGGGCGTCGTACGGTCGGTCGGATCGGGATTGACGGCCTTGGCGGAGAGCGCCCGGACCTTGCCCGGGGTGTCCGCGCCTTCGAGCGTCGTCAGGTCGATCATCGAGATGGCCAGGTCGATGGCGTACGCCTTGGCCGTCGTCTTGATCGAACGGGTGCCGAGGGAGGCCGCGCGGGCCTCCAGGCCGACAGTGTCGACGCCGGGCAGCCCGTGCAGGAAGCGGCGCAGCGCACTGTCGGACGTCGTCACGTCAGCGAATGCGGTGAGGGTGGTGGGCATGGTCACCACATGAGCATATCTACGCGCGTAGCGACCTGTCACCCCCCTCATCCGTTTCCGGCGGATCCGCTACGGAATCGACATCTCCGTTCCGACGCGCTTTGCTCGTTACACGGCCATGACAGGAGGCGGATCGTCCGCCCGAACAAGATCCATAAATTTCTCTTCAGCAGCCCGCCACACCTGACCCGGTGAACCAGCCGAAACAGACGCAACGCGGCATGCGACTCTCCTCCGCTCTCCTCACCCACGCTTCAGGAGTCGTTATGCGTACCGCCCTCCGCACCTCGATAGTCACCGTCGCCCTCGCCGGCGCGATGCTCGTCCCGACCGCCGGCGCCGCGTTCGCCGCGCCCGCCACGGCCTCGCAGTCGGTCTCGGCGTCGGACAACAGCCGCTACGAGGGCGAGCCCGTCTACATCGGCGAGGGCCTGGTCGCGGTGCTGCGCAACAAGGAGGAGGGCCCCGAGGCCTGGATCCGCGAGGTCGGCCCCGACTGGAAGCCCGGCGACACCTACATGGTCCGCGTGGTGACGAAGCTGGACCGGACCCAGCCCCACGACAAGGCCAAGGGCCTGGACCTCGAACTCACCAAGGCCGCCGGCGCCAAGCCCGTGCTCGTCGTCACCGCCGCGGACGGGAGCGCCAAGTCCTACCCGCTGCCCGCGGGCGAGGCGAGCACGGACTGCCGGGTCGGTCCGGTCGGGCAGGACATCGGCGCGGGCATGACCGCCGAGCTGTACGTCTCCGAGCTGGGCCCGAAGGTGGTCCTGGAGGCCGGCGGCGGCCGCGGCTTCGGCCGGCTGGACCGCACCCACCCCTCGCTGCCCGAGTCCGCGGGCATCATCGCCCGGATCGTGAATCCGAGCGGCGCCAAGCCCGTCTTCGAGTGGAAGACGCAGGGCGGCAACGACACGGTCGGCCGCGCCTCGTTCCCCGCGTTCCCCAAGGGCTGCAAGCCGAGCTACAAGTTCACCGAGGACAAGCCGGTGACGAAGCCCGGCACCCCCGCGCCCCCCTCCACCCCCGCTCCGGTGAAGCCGCAGACCGCGGGCCAGACGTCGGTGGTCCCGAAGGGCCCGGTCGCCGCGGGCGCCGAGCTCCCGGTCGAGGCCGCCGCGGACACCGCCGGCACCGGGAACACCGCCACCATGACGGCCGGCGCCGCCCTGATCGCCGCCTTCGGCGCCCTGGGCGCCAGCGTGGTCCTGCGCCGCCGCCACTCCACCCGGGGCTGACGCGCCCTCATCCCCCGCTCTCCTGCCCTCCTCCGGCGGGCCACCCTTCCGGTGGCCCGCCGAAAGCCGTCTCCGGAGTCCTCCATGGCCCACCGCGTCCGCCCGCTGCTCGCCGCCGTCCTCCTCGCCGCCGCCCTGACCGGCTGCGGCGCGGCCACCGCCGCCGCACCCGCGCCCGGAGCGACCGCCGCGTCCGCCACCCCCTCCGCCGCCCCGCCCTCGGTCTCGCCCACCGCCGCTCCCCCGGCCCCGGTGGCGGCCGCCCCGCTGCCCGCCTCCAGGCCCGTACGCGTACGGATCCCCGCGGCCGGCGTGGACGCCTCCCCGCTGCTGGGGCTGGGTCTGGCCGCCGACGGCACCGTGGAAGTGCCCTCCGTGGCCGACGGCGACAAGATCGGCTGGTACACCAAGGGCGTCACCCCCGGCGAGACCGGACCGGCCGTCCTGATCGGCCACTTCGACACCGCGCGCGGCCCGGCCGTGCTGAAGGACGTGGCGCGCGTGCGCGTCGGCGAGGAGATCACGGTCTCGCGGGCGGACGGCAGCACCGCCGTCTTCCGCGTCCGCGAGCTGGAGCAGGTGGCCAAGAAGGCGTTCCCGACGGCCAAGGTGTACGGGGACACCACGCGCCCCGAGCTGCGCGTCATCACCTGCGGCGGCGAGATCACCGACGGCCACCGCCCCGACAACATCATCCTGTACGCCGATCTCGTGGGCTGAGATGGCGTGGGGCAGAATCGACCCCATGAGCAGCCAGCAGCAGCCGACCGATGAGCCGGTCTACAAAGACCGGGTCTACCGCTCCTCCATGGGCGTCGTCTCGGGGGTCCTGCTGCTCGCGCTGACGGCGTGGCTCTGCGGTGACGCCGTACTGCGCGGCTCGGGGAACACCCCGTGGATCGCGCTGGCGGTGGCGCTGTGCGCCGTACCGCTGATCGTCGCGTTCACGATCCGCCCGGCCGTGTTCGCCAACGACGACCGGATGCGCGTGCGCAACCCCTTCCGGATCATCGAGCTGCCCTGGGCGGCCGTGGACGCGGTGCGCTCCGGCTACTCGGCGGAGGTGCTGGCCGAGGGATCGAAGTACCAGCTGTGGTCCGTGCCCGTCTCGCTGCGCGAGCGGAAGAAGGCGAACCGGCAGCGGCTGCGCTACGAGGGGCTCCGGGACCGCGAGCAGCGCGGCCCCGGCGAGAAGCCCCGGATGCCGGCCGAGCCGATGCGGGCCGGTGCGGACCGGATCGTGGACGAGCTGCAGCGGATGGCCGAACGCGGCGCCGAGCGGGCCGGTGCCCAGGGCGGCGTGCGCGTGCGATGGTCGTACGAGATCATCGCGCCCGCCGTGGTCGGCGCGCTGGCGCTGATCGTCCTCATCGCCGTCCGCTGACCTGCCCGGGGGGGGCCCGGGTGCTCCCGGCCACACCCCCCGTCAGGGCGGAACCGGCTCTACCGGGTGGTGCGTCCTCGCAGGTGTGCAGCGTCTTGAGGCCGGCGGCAGCGCCGCCACCGCCACCGCGATCCCTCTCCGTCTCCGACTCCTGGCCGGGGTCCTGCTCGTCGCCCATCTCCTGGTCGTCGGCTGGCTGACCCTTCGGCCGCTCGATGTGCCCTGGGCCGCGGCCGCCAATCTGACTCCCCTGGAGGGGATCCGGGCGGACCTCGCCTACGGGCCTCTGGAGGCCGCGCGGCGGATCGGTGAGGGTCTGGCCCTGCTGGCCCCGCTGGGGGTGCTGCTGCCGCTGGTCAACGGAAGGCTCGCGCTGTCGACGCTGTCCGCGTGGTCCTCGCCGGCCCGGACCGCGGCCGCGGGCGCGCTGGTCTCGCTGAGCATCGAGATGCTCCAGACCGCCGTGCCGGGCCAGGTCGTCGACGTGGACTCGGTGCTGCTGAACACCGTGGGTGTGCTGCTCGCGCACGTGGCCGTCGTACCGGCGCTGCGGGCCCGGCTGCGGCGTTCACACACCCGTTCACACCCTGTTTATCAGGGGACCACCCCGAAGATTTCCAGGGTCGGGCTCGGCCCCTGGACCGACGTTCTGTCGGCGGTCCAGCGGGAATATTGAGTCATCGCGAGGCCGTGCCGGTCTTTCAGAACCGCGATCCCGACGAAGGAGAACCCCATGAGCGCCCTTGTCCGCCCCCGTGACGGCCGCTGGATCGGTGGAGTCTGCGCCGGACTGGCCAGGCGTTTCGGAATTTCCGCGAACACGATGCGCGCCATATTCGCCGTGTCGTGCCTGCTGCCCGGTCCGCAGTTCCTCGTCTACATCGCGCTGTGGCTGCTGCTGCCGAACGAGAAGTCCGCCTCCACCGCCTGGTGACCGGCGGCCGCGATCGGGGGGCGCCGGGCGGCGTGCCGGGTCTGCCGGGTCAGCCGGCCTTGCGGACCTTTTCCATCTGCTTGTCGGTCACTTCCTGCGGCACCTGGCCCTTCTTGTCGGCGCCCGCCACGTTGAGGGCCATCAGCCGCACGATCGTGTCGCCCTCGCGTGCGACGACCAGGTGGACCTGCGCCGAGACGCCCTCACCGGCGGCGGTCGTGGTCCAGCTGACGCTCTCGTCGCCGCTCGTGCGGTAGTCGACGGCCCGCACCTCGCGGTAGCTGCCGGTCTGCTTCTCGACGGTGGCGGTGAAGCCCTTGCCGCAGGCGGCCACGGCGGCCTTGAGCCGGGCGATCAGCGCCTTGGCGTCGCTCTCGGCGTAGGAGCTGACGGAGGCGGACACGGCGAGCCCGAGCTGCTTCTGGGAGCCGATGCCGCGGTTGAGGGTCTGGCGCGCGGCCGGGTCGGGCTTGTCGCCCATGATGTCGGCCAGCGGCTGGCAGGCCTTGCGGTCGGCCTGTGGCTGACCGTCCGGGGCGTTGGGGTTCTTGCCCTGGGCGGAGATCTGATAGCCGGGCAGGTCGCCCTGTTCCAGCGCGGAGCGGTCCAGCTTGGTGCCGCCGGTCTTCACCTTGGCGGCTCCCGGTGATCCCGTCGCCCCGGCGGACGCCGCCGGGGCGCCGGGCGCGCCGGAGGCCTGTCCGGCGGAGCCCTTGGGGTCCCGGTCCTTGTCCGTGGCGGGGCTTCCGCTGCTGCACCCCACGGCCGCGACGAGCAGGGCGGGGACCAGCGCGACCATCGTCGCTCGTGCCTTCTTGCGCATGACCAAAGACCTCATACCGCTTACGTCGGCGGGCAGTTGGCGGTGATCGTGGCACACGGCACGACGTGGCGCCCACCCGCTCGAAGGGGTGTGCGCCACGCGTTCCCGCGTACGAATTCCGTACGGAATCAGCCGCCGAGGTTGCTGGTCGGCAGACCGCCGAGCAGACCGGTCACCGGGGCGAGCGCGGCGGCCGGGTCGCTCGACTGCTGACCCCCCTCGGGCTTCACCTGCTGCTGGCTCGTGAGCCCCTGAGCGGCGCCGGTGACGGTGCCCAGGGCGTCGGTGAGGCCGACGGCGGGAACTGCGGCGGAAGCGGTACCGGCGGCGACGGCGGCGAAGGCGGCACCGAGAGCGGCGACACCGAGGGTCTTGGCAGCTGACTGCTTCATGAGAGGTATTCCTTGCGACGGGGAATTGAGCGGCTCCGCAAACTAGCCACTCCAAACACCCGCCCGCAAACATCATTAAATACGAGAAAGCGCCCGGGAATTGCCTCTCCCGGGCGCTTTCAGTACGTCATGCCGTGGCCTAAGCCGAGACAGAACCGCTGGTGGAAGCGGTCTGCTGGAACAGCCACTCCGACTTCAGCTCCGCGTAGCCGGGCTTGATGACCTCGTTGATCATGGCCAGTCGTTCATCGAAAGGAATGAACGCGGACTTCATCGCATTGACGGTGAACCACTGCATGTCGTCCAGCGTGTAACCGAAGGTGTCCACCAGGTGCTCGAACTCGCGGCTCATGCTGGTGCCGCTCATCAGCCGGTTGTCGGTGTTGACCGTGAGCCTGAAGTGCAGCTTCCGCAGCAGGCCGATCGGGTGCTCGGCGTACGAGGCGGCCGCGGCCGTCTGCAGGTTCGAGGTCGGGCACATCTCCAGGGGAATGCGCTTGTCCCGGACGTACGAGGCCAGGCGGCCCAGGGTCACGGAACCGTCGGCGGCGACCTCGATGTCGTCGATGATCTTCACGCCGTGACCGAGGCGGTCGGCGCCGCACCACTGCAGGGCCTGCCAGATCGACGGCAGCCCGAAGGCCTCGCCCGCGTGGATGGTGAAGTGGTTGTTCTCGCGCTTGAGGTACTCGAAGGCGTCGAGGTGGCGGGTGGGAGGGAACCCGGCCTCGGCGCCGGCGATGTCGAAGCCGACGACGCCGTTGTCGCGGTAGCGGTTGGCCAGCTCGGCGATCTCCAGCGCACGGGCGGCGTGGCGCATCGCGGTCAGCAGGGCGCCGATGCGGATGCGGTGGCCGTTGGCCTTCGCGCGGCGCTCGCCCTCGCGGAAGCCGTCGTTCACGGCCTCGACGACCTCTTCGAGGGTCAGGCCGGCTTCCAGGTGCTGCTCGGGGGCGTAGCGGATCTCGGCGTACACGACGCCGTCCTCGGCCAGGTCCTCGGCGCACTCGGCGGCGACCCGGAAGAGGGCCGCCTTCGTCTGCATGACCGCGCACGTGTGCGCGAAGGTCTCCAGGTAGCGCGGGAGGGAGCCGGAGTCGGCGGCTTCGCGGAACCAGATGCCGAGCTTGTCGGCGTCGGTCTCGGGGAGGTTCTCGTAGCCGACCTCGCGGGCCAGCTCGATGATGGTCCCGGGGCGCAGTCCACCGTCGAGGTGATCGTGCAGGAGCACCTTCGGGGAGCGGCGGATCTGATCCGGGGTCGGCAGGTTGGGGGTCTCGCTCGTCATCTGCGCACTCTAACTCCTACGCGCGTAGAGCGGGGTGCCGACGGCGACCGTCGATATGTAACAGAGACCGCGCGGACGGATGGCGTACACCTCGGGGTCTGAGACTGTTCCGCCATGGCACAGCATGCGCCGCCGGCGCGCGGGGCCCGTCTGGGGCGGGCGGCCGGCGCGAGAGCCGGCTCGGGTACGACGGAAAGCCCGGTCAACGGGGTGGTGCTCCTGCTTCCCGGAGCGTCCAGATTCTCCCCCGGTCCAGTACGTCCGCTCGCGCGGGCGCTGGCCCGGGCGGGCGGGGCGGAGGGGCTGGTCACGCACACCGTCATCCACGGCGGGGAGTCCCCGCGGGAGGAGCAGGCGGGGTGGGCGGCGGACGAGGTGGTGCGGCGGTACGGGGACGTGCCGGTGTGCCTGGCCGGCTACGGCGCGGGGGGCGCGGCCGCGCTGCGCGCCGGGGGGCACGGCGCCGTCAACTCGGTGCTGGCGATGGCCCCTTTGTTAGGCGAGGCGGTCGCCCCGGACTCCCCTGAACCGGTGAAACAGCTGTCGGGGCGGCAGGTGTTGATCGTGCACGGCACCAACGACGCGCGCAGCGACCCGGAGGCCTCCTTCCGGCTGGCGGCGCGGGCGAAGAAGGCGAATCGTTCGACCTGCCGCTTCGAGGTGCATTCGGACGGGCACGGGCTGCGCGAGCACCAGGCCGAAGTGGTGGCGCTGGCGGTGGACTTCGTCCTGGGCGCGGTGTTCTCGGGACGCTACTCGCGGCCGGTGACGGACGCGCTGGCGGCGCCGCCGCCGCTGGGCCTGCGGATGCCGCTCGCCTCCGGCTTCGGCAGGTCGCTGCGCAGGTGACGGCGCGGCGTCCCGCGCGGGCGCCGTGGCAGGGGACGGCGGGTGCCGGGCCGGCGCGGGCGCCCGCGCGTAGAGTGGAAACGAGGACTCGGGCACATCTCCGACGGAGGCGATGACGATGGCCGGCCTGGTGTCCAGGAACTTCGACAATGCGGACGAGACACGGCCGTTCGTCGACGGCAAGGGCAGGCTGGACCTGCTCGAGACGGGCGGCACAGGCATCGGACGGGCCGTCTTCGAGCCCGGCTGGAAGTGGTCGGAGCACGTCAAGCCGCTGGCCGGTACGGACAGCTGCCGGGCCGATCACACCGGGTACGTGGTGAGCGGCCGCATGAAGGTCGTCATGGACGACGGGGAGAGCACCGAATTCGGCCCCGGGGACTACATGCGGGTGCCCCCCGGACACAACGCCTGGGTCCTGGGCGACGAGCCCTGCGTGACCCTGGACTGGACCGGCTTCGCCGACTACGCGAAGCCGTCCGGCTGACGGACCCGCCGGTCCGCGGCACGGAGCAGGCCGGCGGCCCGGTCGAGGGTGCGGGCCGGCGCGTCCGCCGTCGGGGCGGCGGCGAGGACGTACGCGTGGTGGCGCGCGCCCGTCGGGGCGCGGCGGACCAGAGCGCCCGGCGGGATCTCCAGCTGTACGCGGGCCACGCCCGGCACGGCGAGCGCGAGGCCGAGCACGTCGATGCCGTGGGCGAGCCGGAGCAGCCCGGCGAACTCCTCGGGGCCCGGGCGGGCGGGACCCGAGGAGGCGGGGGCCGGACGGAGTGAGGACGACGCCGGTGTGCGAGGGGCCGTCGCGGTGGCGGGCGAGGTCGAGCACGGCGCGTACGAGGGCCCGTACGGCCTCGGCGCTCCGGGGGTCCGGGGCCACCGGCAGCGCGTGGCCGGAGGCGGTGAGGCCCGGGTCGGTGCCGCCGGAGGCGGTGGGGGCCGGCGTGTTCAGCCGGCGGGCCCAGCCGAGGATGCGGTGGGGGTGCCGGGCAGGCCCAACTCCTCGTTGGCGCGGGCGGGGCCCGTCACGCGGCGGGCGGCTCCAGTTCGGGGATCAGGCGGCCCCGGCGGGATAGCAGGAAGCGCTTGAACTCGGCCACGGGCGGGGTGTCGGGGTGGCCGTCCAGCCAGGCGAGGCCGATCTCGCGGACGGCGCGCGGGGCGGTGACGGTCAGTTCGACCACTCCGGGGCGGGCCACGGCGGGGGGCGGCAGGAGGGCCACGCCGAGGCCGGCGGCGACCAGGCCGCGCAGGGTCTCGGCCTCCTCGCCCTCGAAGGCGACGCGCGGGGTGAAGCCGGCCTCGGCGCACAGGTCGTCGGTGATGCGGCGCAGGCCGTAGCCGGGTTCGAGGGTGACGAAGGTTTCCTCCGCGGCCTCGGCGAGGCGGATGCGCTTGCGGACGGCGAGTCGGTGGTCCTCGGGGACGACCAGGCGCAGCCGCTGTTCGTCGAGGCGTCGGGCGACGAGGTCGGGGGCGTCGGGCAGGGGGGAGGTGAGGCAGAGGTCGAGTTCGCCGGCCCGGAGCTTCTCCAGCATGGCCTCGCCGTAGTTCTGGACGAGGGAGAAGCGCACGCGCGGGTGGTCGGCCCGGAAGGCCCGGATCAGGCCGGGTACGGTCTCGGAGCCGAGGGTGTGGAGGAAGCCGAAGGCGACCTTGCCCAGGGCCGGGTCGGCGTCCTGCTGGACGGATTCGGCGGCGCGGGCGATGCCGTCGAGGGCCTGTTCGGCGGAGGCCAGGAAGGTGCGGCCCGCCGTGGTGAGGGCGACGTTGCGGCCCTTGCGGGCGAACAGCGTGACGCCCAGGTCCTGTTCGAGGCGGACCATGGCCCGCGACAGGGTGGACTGCGGTACGCCCAGTTCGTGCGCGGCGCGGGTGACGTGCTCGTGCCGGGCGACGGCGGCGAAGTAAGCCAGGCGAGGGGCCAGCAGACGTGTCACTGCCATGTCTTCTTCGTAACGGTTCATAGACAGACGCCGCCCTGAGCTGTGGTGATGCAGGAGTGGATCGATTATCGCGATTCTGTGCATTGGACGCATCAAAAACACCGGCCTACCTTCGATCCATGCCTCCCGTTCATACCGGGGCACCCGTCATCCCGGGTGCCTCCACCCCGTCGTTTCCGCAGCCCGACGCCCCCGAGCTCAGCGCTCCCGAGCTCCGCGCCCCCGAGCCCCGTGCTCCCGGCCGCCCCGGCTACCGCCGGATGAGCCTCGCGCTCTTCGCCGCCGGTCTGGCGACGTTCGCCCTCCTCTACTCCACTCAGGCGCTGTTGCCCGCGATCTCCGCCGGCTTCGGGGTGACCGCGGGTCAGGCCAGCTGGACGGTGTCCGCGGCCACCGGCGCGCTCGCGCTGTTCGTCCTGCCGCTGAGCGCGCTGTCGGAGCGGTTCGGCCGCACCCGGATGATGACCTGGTCGATGGTGGTGGCCGTGGGCGTGGGCCTGCTGGTGCCGTTCGCGCCGAGCCTGGAGTGGCTGGTGGTGCTGCGCGCCGTCCAGGGCGCGGCGATCGCCGGGATCCCGGCCTCCGCGATGGCCTACCTGGCGGAGGAGGTCAGGCCGAAGGCCCTGGTGGGCGCGATCGGTCTGTTCGTGGCCGGGAACTCCATCGGTGGGATGAGCGGTCGTCTCGTCACCGGCTGGGCGGCGCAGCTGTGGGGCTGGCGGGCGGGGCTGGGAGCGGTCGCGCTGATGTCGCTGGTCTGCGCGGTGGCGTTCCTGGTGCTGCTGCCCCGGGCGCGGTTCTTCCGCCCGGCGTCGCTGAACCCGCGCGCGGTGGGCCGTACCGTCGTCGGTCACCTGCGGGATCCGCTGCTGCTGCGGCTGTACGGGATCGGCGCGCTGTTCATGACGGTGTTCGGGGCGGTCTACACGGTCATCGGCTACCGCCTGGTGGACGAGCCGTTCTCGCTCGGGCAGGGCGTGATCGGGTCGATCTTCCTGATCTACCTGGTGGGTACGGTCTCCTCGGCCGCCGCCGGCAAGCTGGTGGCGCGTGCGGGGCGGCGCGGCGCGCTGTACCTGGCCGTGACGACCACGGCGCTGGGGCTGCTGCTGTCGCTGGCCGAGTCGCTGGCGGCGGTCCTGGTCGGGCTGGTCCTGATCACGGCGGGCTTCTTCGCCGGGCACGCGGTGGCCTCGGCCGCGGTGAGCCGGACGGCGAAGACGGGCCGGGCGCAGGCCTCCGCGCTCTACCAGTCGGCGTACTACCTCGGCTCCAGCGCCGGCGGCACCCTGGGCGCCCTCGCCTATCACGGTGCCGGGTGGGCGGCCACGGTCGGGATCGCGCTGCTGGCGGTGCTGGGCGTCGTGTCCATCACCCTGTACGGGTCGCACGCGGCCCGCGCGCAGCGCCGCGTGCCGGCGTCGGCCATGGCCGCGCGCTGACGAAATCTACGCTCTCGCACGGGGCAACCCCCGCATGTTTTCCGGGCATTCAACACGGTGAACGGAAGCTGTGCGAACTGGGGAGGACCGGATGGGGACGCTGACGACACGCGTGCGCGTGAAGCGGCGGGCGGCGGTACTGGGCGGGGCGGTGGCACTGGCGCTGCCGCTGGTGGTCGCGGGAGGCGGGACGGCGCGGGCGGCCGCCTCCTGCAATCTCACGACCGGGCCGTACCAGCGGCAGGTGGAGCAGTTCCTGGGACGGCCCGTCGACGGGAAGCAGTCCGCGGCGGACTGCACGGCGGTCAGGTCGTTCCAGGCGGCCCACGGGATCACCCCGACCCAGGGGTACGCCGGACCGCTGACCTGGCAGACGATGAGCACGATGCTGGCCCAGCGGGCGGCGGGGAGCACCCCGAACAGGGCGGGCGACTGCCCGGTGAACCGGGGGCGGATCGCCTGCGTCGACCTGACGCGGCAGCTGAGCTGGGTCCAGGACGGCGCGGCGCTGAAGTACGGGCCCGTCCCGGTCCGTACCGGCAAGGACGGCACGGAGACCCGGACCGGCCCGAAGAAGATCTATTACCGCAGCGTCGACCACTGGTCGACGCTCTACAACGTCTCGATGCCGTACGCGCAGTTCTTCGACGGCGGCATCGCCTTCCACTCGACGACCAAGAGCATGTGGAACCCGCCCGGTTCGGGTGGCTGCGTGAACATGCGGCTCGCCGACGCCAAGGCGTACTGGAACCTGCTGGGGAAGGGCGAGGACGTCTACGTGTACGGCCGCAAGCCCGGCACCTGAGCCCTCACCGCACCGGGGCGGGCTCCGCCGCGGCGCGCTCGGCCGCCGCCCGCAGCTCCTCCAACCGCCGCAGGCCGGACCGCCGTTGCAGGAGGGACAGGCCCGCCACGGCCACCCCGAGGACCAGCCATCCCGCGGGGCCCGCCGTCATCACCGCGCCGGTGAGCAGCAGCGGTCCGGCGGACTTCTGGACGGACTGGGCCATGCCGGCCACGCCGAGGTACGAGGCCCGCGCCTGCGGGGGCGCCAGGGAGACCGCCAGCTCCCAGGAGCTCACCGAGCGCATCAGCTCCGCCGCGGTGGCCAGCACCGCCGCGGCGAGCAGGGCCGCCGAGGCGGTCCACATCCCCCCGCCGGCCGCCGCGGCCGGCAGGACGCAGCACGCGAGCGTCGTCACCCCGTACAGGGCGACCGCGCGCGTCGCGGCGTGGGCGCCCTTGAACCGCGCCGAGACGCGCAGTTGCAGGACGACGACGAGCACGGTGTTGACGACCAGGAAGGCGGGGATCAGGGCGTGCGGCGCCGTGGTGTGGCCCACCAGCCACAGGGGCAGGCCGACGCCGAGGATCGAGTCGTCCAGGTTCATCGGGATGTCGAGCAGGACGAACCGCAGGTAGCCGCGGTCCCGCCAGGCGCTCGGCGCGGGCCCGGACGCGGTCGCGTCGGCGGCCTTGTCCGGCGCGGCGCCGCCGGCGGGCGCGGCCACGAGTCCGCGGCCGCGCGGCTCGCGGGTGCGCCACACGAGGAGCGCGGCCACGAGGAACGACAGCGCGTTGGCCAGGATCAGCACGTGGTAGGCACCCCGGGTGCCGACGGCGAGGCCGATGGCGGCGAGGCCGGCGCCGAGGGCGTAGCCGGCGTTGGCCGAACTGCGCGACAGCGCCTGGTAGGTGGCGCGCCGCTCGCCCGCGACCCGGGTGGCGAAGAGCATCTCCAGCGTCTTGGCCCCGCGGTCCCCCAGGTGCGTGACGGCGAAGACGGGCAGCAGCACCGTGAAGTCGGTGACGACCAGCAGCGCGCAGAGGGTCGCGAGGCGGATCAGGTGGCAGCCGATCAGCAGGGCGCGGAGCGGGAATCGGTCGGCGAGGTGGCCGGCCAGCGGCGAGCCGGCGATGCCCGCCACTCCGGCCGCGCCCAGCAGCAGGCCGAGCCGTCCGGCGTCGAGGCCGACGACGAAGGTGAAGTAGAGGACGGAGGACGCGGCCCACACGCCCGTGCCCGCGCGGTCCAGCAGCTGGGCGAGCAGCATGATCCGCGCGTCCCGGCCGCCCGGCGGCCGGCGCAACTGCGCCAGCAGCCCGGCCTCCCCCCGCCGTGCCTTCCGGATCTCCCCGCCCCGCCGCATCCCGGTCCCCCGCATCCGCCGTCCATGTATCTCGACGTCGAGATACATGCGGAAGCCTGCCGCACTTCAATCTTGACGTCAAGATACTTGACATCAAGAGAACTGTGTCGTCGGCGGCGGCCGAGCGTTTCCGGCTGCCGTTGTCAGAGGCCTCCGATAGGTTCGGAGTAGCCGAACCAGCAGGGGGATGAACGGACATGAGCGACCTCGCCATCAGTACGGACCTCGACGCGGCGATGGACCGGTACCGGGTCGAGCTCACCGGCTACTGCTACCGGATGCTCGGCTCCTCCTTCGACGCCGAGGACGCCGTGCAGGACACGTACGTCCGCGCCTGGCGGTCCTACGAGAAGTTCGAGGGCCGCTCCTCGCTGCGGTCGTGGCTGTACCGGATCGCCACCAACGTCTGCCTGGACCTGCTGAACGCGGGGAACAAGCGGGCCCGCCCCATGGACCTGACCGCCCCGCAGCACCAGGCCTCCGCCGTGCTCAACGAGCGGCCCGAGGTGACCTGGCTGGAGCCGGTCCCGGACGGCCGGGTCCTGCCGCAGACCGCCGATCCGGCCGAGATGGCCCTCGCCAAGGAGTCCGTACGGCTGGCCTTCGTCGCGGCGCTGCAGCACCTGCCGGCGAAGCAGCGGGCGGTGCTGATCCTGCGCGAGGTGCTGGCCTGGAAGGCCGACGAGGTCGCCCGGCTGCTGGAGACCACGGTGGCCTCCGTGAACAGCGCCCTGCAGCGGGCCCGGGCCACCCTGGCCGCGCAGGGCATCCGCGACAGCGATCCGGCGGACCCGCTCGACCCGGCCCAGGCGAAGCTGCTGGAGCGGTACCTGTCCGCCTTCGAGGCGTACGACATCACGCGGCTCACCACGCTGCTGCACGAGGACGCGGTACTGTCGATGCCGCCGTTCGACCTGTGGCTGCGCGGCCACGAGGACATCGCGGCCTGGCACCTGAACCAGGGCATCGGCTGCAAGGGCTCGCGGCTGGTCCCGACGACGGCGAACGGCCTGCCCGCCTTCGGGCAGTACCGGCCGGCGGCCGACGGGAAGGGCCACACCCCGTGGGCGCTCCAGGTGCTGGAGATCTCAGACGGCAGGATCGTCGGGCTCAACGCCTTCCTGGACACCGCCCGCTGGTTCCCGCTCTTCGGCCTCCCCGAGCAGCTCGACGAGTCCTACGAGGTCCAGCAGGGCGCGTAGGGCCGGGCCGGCGCCGGTCACGGTGAAACCCCCGCCGTGGCCTCGGGCGGTCAGCCGCAACCGGGCCAACACCTCCACGGCGGCCAGGTCCGGCGCGGTGACGGCCCCGACATCGCACTCCACCGCCGTCGCTCCGCCCTCGTACAACCGGGCCAGGCGCGCGCACAGCCGCGCGGCATCCCGCCGGGTCGGGCCGGGTACGGGCAGCACGATTCGTCTGATCTCCACAAGGGGATGACTGCCCGGCCCGCCCGAACTCATCGGGGGCGACGGCAAAGTGCGGAGTCTGGACGCCCGGCCGCGGTTCCCAGATCAGGGGGTGGGGAAGGCGGAGGTGTCGAGCGCGAGTTCGAAGGGCGCGGGAAGGGTGACCGTCTCGCCGAACTTACCCACCCACAACACCCGGTACATGCCGTTCTGGGGCTCGCCGTACAGATGGATCGTGGGGGCGCCGGAGACGTGCGCGTCGATGAGCAGGTACAGGGGCACGCCTGCGACGGCATAGGCCTTGAGCTTTGTGACGCGGTCGTGGTTGGCGTTCGCCTTCGAGGTGACCTCGACGACGAGTTCGGCAGCGGACGCGGGAACGTAGTTGCCCTCGCACTGCACCACATCGCGGGGCACGACCGCCACGTCCGGAATGAAAAGCCCCTCACGGGACGGGACGGCCACATTGAGGGTCTGGTACACCCCGCAGTCGTCAGGCTTGGCCTCGTACAAGCGTTCCTGAACCAGTTCAGCGATGTAGTTGTGGTGGTTGACGGGCGGTGGTGCCACGGTGACGATCCCCTCGATGATCTCCACCTTGCAGCCCTCCGGCGCGTCCGTCTCCTCCCAGAAACGGACGAGGCCCTCCCAGCCGTCGCCGTTTGCCGGCTCCTGCTGGACGGTGAGTGCGCTCATGGTGTGCTCCTCAATCGGTTCGTCACCGATCCCAGCATGACGAACGGGACCGGTGGGCGTCCACCGATCCCGTTCAGCCGCACGAGTGAGTACAGGTCAGGCGATGCGGTCCAGGATGATCGGCGTGGCGGAGAAGACCGTGCCGGCCGGGGAGACGTCGTACGTGCCCTCCAGCGCGGACAGGGCGTACGCGAACTTCTCCGGGGTGTCCGTGTGCAGGGTCATCAGCGGCTGGCCGGCGGTGACGGTGTCGCCCGGCTTCGCGTGCAGCTCGACGCCCGCGCCGGCCTGCACCGGGTCCTCCTTGCGGGCGCGGCCGGCGCCGAGGCGCCAGGCGGCGACGCCGACCCCGTACGCGTCCAGGCGGGTCAGGACGCCCGAGGCCGGGGCGGTGACCACGTGCTGCTCACGGGCCACCGGCAGGGTCGCGTCCGGGTCGCCGCCCTGGGCCGCGATCATCCGGCGCCAGTGGTCCATCGCGGAGCCGTCGGCGAGGGCCTTCGCCGGGTCGGCGTCCTTGATGCCCGCCGCCTCCAGCATCTCCTTGGCCAGGGCGATGGTCAGCTCGACCACGTCGGCGGGGCCGCCGCCGGCCAGGACCTCGACCGACTCGCGGACTTCGAGGGCATTGCCGGCGGTCAGACCGAGCGGGGTGGACATGTCGGTGAGCAGGGCGACGGTCTTGACGCCGCTGTCCGTGCCCAGGCCGACCATCGTGTGGGCCAGCTCCTGCGCGTCCGCGAGGTTCTTCATGAAGGCGCCGGTGCCGACCTTCACGTCCAGGACGAGCGAGCCGGTGCCCTCGGCGATCTTCTTGGACATGATCGAGGAGGCGATCAGCGGGATGGCCTCGACAGTGCCGGTGACGTCGCGCAGCGCGTAGAGCTTCTTGTCCGCCGGGGCCAGGCCGTCGCCGGCCGCGCAGATGACGGCGCCCGTGGTGTCGAGGACGTGCAGCATCTCCTCGTTGGACAGCAGCGCGCGCCAGCCGGGGATGGACTCCAGCTTGTCGAGGGTGCCGCCGGTGTGGCCGAGACCGCGGCCGGAGAGCTGCGGGACGGCCGCGCCGCAGGCGGCGACGAGCGGGGCCAGGGGCAGGGTGATCTTGTCGCCCACGCCGCCGGTGGAGTGCTTGTCGGCGGTGGGGCGGGAGAGGGAGTCGAAGTTCATCCGCTCGCCGGAGGCGATCATCGCCGCGGTCCAGCGGGCGATCTCGGTGCGGTTCATGCCGTTCAGCAGGATGGCCATCGCCAGCGCCGACATCTGCTCGTCGGCGACGACACCGCGCGTGTACGCGTCGATGACCCAGTCGATCTGCTCGGGGCTCAGCTCACCGCGGTCCCGCTTGGTCCGGATGACGGAGATGACGTCCATGTGGTGCTTCCTTCTACGCGCATAGAGAGAGGTGTTTGCGGAAGTACGACGGCCCTCCGCCCGGAAGGGGCGAAGGGCCGTCGGCACGGCTATCTCAGGTGATCGGGCCCGAAGGCCTGGGGCAGCATCTCCGCCAGCGGAAGGATCCCCTTCGGGGTCTCCACCAGCAGGTCCGGTCCGCCGAATTCGAAGAGCAGCTGGCGGCAGCGGCCGCACGGCACGAGGATCTCGCCCCGGCCGTCGACGCACGTGAAGTGCGTGAGGCGGCCACCGCCCGTGGCCTGGAGTGAGGACACCAGGCCGCACTCGGCGCACAGGCTGAGTCCGTAGCTCGCGTTCTCCACGTTGCAGCCGACGATGGTGCGGCCGTCGTCGACGAGGGCGGCGGCCCCGACCGGGAAGCCCGAGTACGGGGCGTACGCCCGGGACATCGCGTCCCGGGCGGCCGTCCGCAGGGCTTCCCAGTCCACGGCGTGGGCCGGGGTCACTTGCCCTGGCCCTTGCGGTACGGCATGCCGTCCGCCTTCGGCATCCGCAGGCGCTGCGCGGACAGCGCGAGCACCAGCAGCGTGGTCACGTACGGGGCCGCGTCCACGAACTGGCTCGGCACCGAGTCGGTCATCGCGTACCAGACGAACAGCAGCGCGGCGAAGGCCGCCGAGATGCCGGCCTGCAGGTACTTCTTCTTGTAGAGCTGCCAGGCGCAGACGAGCACGAGCACGATCGCGATCAGCAGCAGCATCGCGTGGACGTTCGTGGCGCCACCGCGCAGCTTGAGGCTGTCGATGAAGCCGAACAGGCCCGCGCCCAGCGCCATGCCACCCGGCATCCAGTTACCGAAGATCATCGCGGCGAGACCGATGTAACCGCGGCCGCCGGTCTGGCCCTCCTGGTAGATCGGGCTGGCGACGATCGACAGGAACGCGCCGCCGAGGCCGGCCAGGCCGCCCGAGACGATCACGGCGATGTACTTGTACTTGTAGACGTTGACGCCCAGCGACTCGGCGGCGATCGGGTTCTCACCGCAGGAGCGCAGCCGCAGGCCGAAGGTGGTCCGCCACAGCACCCACCAGGTGGCCGGGATCAGCAGCAGGGCGACGACGGTCAGCAGCGACAGCTCGGTGACCAGGCCGCCGATGACGCCGGCGAGGTCCGAGACGAAGAACCAGTGCTTGGCCTGGAGATCGGACATCCAGTCGGACAGCCCTGGAATGGTGATCTTGTAGATCGGTTCGACCTGCGGCGACTGCTTGGAGGAGCCGCCCGGCGCGTCCGCGAACGTGAAGTTCGACAGGTACTGGGTGAAGCCCAGCGCCAGGATGTTGACGGCCACACCGGAGACGATGTGGTTGACGTTGAAGGTGATCGTGATGATCGCGTGCAGCAGGCCGCCGATGGCGCCGCCGATGATGCCGGCCATCACGCCGGTCCACGGGCCCCACTGGTAGCCGGCCCAGGCACCGAACCAAGTGCCGAGGATCATCATGCCCTCAAGGCCGATGTTGACGACGCCCGCGCGCTCGGCCCACAGGCCGCCGAGGCCGGCGAGGCCGATCGGCACGGCGAGCGAGAGGGCGCCGGAGACCTGGCCGACGGAGGTCAGGTCGTTCGCGCCGCTGATCAGGCGGACCAGCGAGACCAGCGCGAGGCCGCCCGCGATGATCAGCATGATCCAGGGCAGGGTGAGCTTCTTGCGACCGCCGGACTTCTTCGGGGCGGCAGCCGTCGCGGAGACAGTGCTGGTGCTCACGCCGCGACCTCCTTGTCGGTCTTGATGGCGTGCCCGGCGGCGAGCTCCTCGCCGACCTTCTGCTGCTGGCGCCGGATGCCGTAGCGGCCGACGAGTTCGTACGAGACGACGACCGCGATCACGATCAGGCCCTTCATGATCGTGCCGATCTCCTTCGCGTACCCGGCCTGGTCGAGCGAGGCCGAGGCCTTGTCGATGAAGGCCATCAGGAACGCGGCGAAGAGCATGCCGACCGGGCTGTTGCGGCCGAGCAGCGCGATGGTGATGCCGGTGAAGCCGACGCCGACCGGGAAGGCCAGGTTGTAGGTGTGCGTCTCGCCCAGCAGCTGCGGCATGCCGGCGAGACCCGCGACCGCACCGGAGATGAGCATCGAGGTGATGATCATCTTCTTGGCGTCGACGCCGGAGGCCTGGGCGGCGGACTCGCTGGCACCGGTGGCGCGCAGGTCGAAGCCGAAGCGGGTCCGGTTGAGCGCGAACCAGTAGACGATGCCGAGGGCGAAGGCCACGAAGGTGAAGCCGTAGAGCTCCATGCCGTCGCCGAGGGACACGGCCGGGAACCAGCCCGACTCGGCGATGTCGCCGGTCGTCAGGTCGTTGGAGCCCGCGATCTGGACGCCGAGGTTCTTCGTCAGCATCAGCCAGGCGATCAGGCTGGTCGCGATGGCGTTCAGCATGATCGTGGAGACGACCTCGCTCACCCCCCGCTTGGCCTTGAGGACACCGGCGATACCGGACCAGAAGGCACCGACGAGCATCGCCACGAGGACGATCAGCAGCAGGTGCAGCGGGCCCGGCAGGGCCACGGCCGCACCGACCACGGCGGAGAGCATCGCCGCGAGGCGGTACTGGCCGTCGACGCCGATGTTGAAGAGGTTCATCCGGAAGCCGATGGCCACGGCCAGGGCCGCCAGGTAGTACGTACCGGCCTGGTTCACGATGAGGACCTGGACGTCCTCGTAGCCGGCGTTCTCCACCATGAGGCGCAGCGGCTCGATCGGGTCGATGCCCGTCGCCGCCAGCACGATCATGGTCAGCAGGAAGGCGCTGACCAGGGCCAGCACGGGCCCGGCAAAGCCGAGGAGCAGCCGGTCCTTGTCGAATTTCTTCATCGGGCCTCGTCCTCCGTCGTGTCACCGTCGGCAGCGGCGGAGTGGTTGTCGGTGGCTTCCAGGTGCCCGGAGGCGGCGCCCGTCATGGCGGTGCCGAGCTCCTCCGGGGTGACGGTCGCGGGGTCGGCGTCCGCGACCAGGCGGCCGCGGTAGATCACCCGCAGGGTGTCGGACAGGCCGATGAGCTCGTCCAGGTCCGCGGAGATGAGCAGGACGGCCAGACCCTCGCGGCGGGCCTCGCGGATCGCGTCCCAGATCTGCGCCTGCGCACCGACGTCCACACCGCGGGTGGGGTGGGCGGCGATGAGGAACTTCGGGTTGTGGCTCATCTCGCGGCCGACGATCAGCTTCTGCTGGTTGCCGCCGGAGAGCGAGGCCGCGGTGACCTCGATGCCGGGCGTGCGGACGTCGTACTCGCGCACGATCCGCTCGGTGTCCTTGCGGGCCGTCTTCGGGTCGAGGATGCCCTTCCTGGAGTTGGGCGCCTCGGTGACGTGGCCGAGGATGCGGTTCTCCCACAGCGGGGACTCCAGCAGCAGGCCGTGCCGGTGCCGGTCCTCGGGGATGTAGCCGATGCCGCCCTCGCGGCGCTTGCGCACCGAGGTCTTGGTGATGTCCTTGCCGTCCAGCGTGATCACGCCCGCGTCGGCGGAGGCCATGCCCATCAGGGCTTCGATCAGCTCGGTCTGGCCGTTGCCCTCGACACCGGCGATGCCGAGGATCTCGCCCTTGTGGATGGTGAAGCTGATGTCGTCCAGCAGGAGGCGGCCGACCGCGACGTGCTCCAGGATCGCGGAGTCCGTGGGGACCGCGGGTGCCATGACCTCCGGCTCGGCGACGACGGCGTCGCTCGCGGCGAGGGACAGGCCCGCCACCTTCAGCATCGGGACGTCCGTCACGGTCGACTCGCGGGTCTCCGGCGAGGGCAGTTCCGCACCGACCATCAGCTCGGCGAGCTGCTTGGTGGTGGCGGTCTTCGGGTCGGCGGTGCCGACCGTGGTGCCGCGCCGGATGACGGTGATGTCGTCGGCGACCTTCAGCACCTCGCCCAGCTTGTGCGAGATGAAGATGACGGTCAGGCCTTCGGCCTTGAGCTCGCGCAGGTTGTCGAAGAGGGCGTCCACCTCCTGCGGCACGAGCACTGCGGTCGGCTCGTCGAGGATGAGGATCTGTGCGCCGCGGTAGAGGACCTTGAGGATCTCCACGCGCTGGCGGTCGGCGACACCGAGGTCCTCGACCAGGGCGTCGGGGCGCACGCCGAGGCCGTACGCGTCCGAGATCTCCCTGATCTTCTTACGGGCCTTGGCGCCGATGCCGTAGAGCTTCTCGCCGCCGAGAACCACGTTCTCCAGGACGGTGAGGTTGTCGGCGAGCATGAAGTGCTGGTGCACCATGCCGATGCCGAGGGCGATGGCGTCGCCGGGGGTGCTGAAGGAGACCTGCTCCCCGTCGATGGCGATGGTCCCCTCGTCCGGCTTCTGCATGCCGTAGAGGATCTTCATCAGGGTCGACTTGCCGGCGCCGTTCTCGCCGATCAGGGCATGGACCGTGCCCTTGCGGACGGTGATCGCGATGTCCTTGTTGGCGACGACGCCGGGGAAGCGCTTGGTGATGCCGTGCAGTTCTACGGCGGGGGGCGGGCTGGACGCGTTGATGACGCACTCTCCTTGGCGCGGAAGGAGCGGAAGGCAGGGGGGGACAGGGCGGGGAGTGAAAGTATCGCGTCCACGATGCTTCTACGCGCGTAGCACTGTCGGAAGTGAAAACTCGCGGCCACGGGGCCACTTGGTCACAGAATAGTGATCACAGAACGTGGCTCGGGGCCCGGGAGCGATCGAGACCGCTTCCCGGACCCCGGAGACCAGGACTACCTGTCGAAGACGGCCTTACGGGGCGGTCTTGACCTCGATCTTCTTGGCGATGATGTCGGCCTTGGCCTTCTCCACCGCGGCGGTGACGTCGGTCATCGCCTTGTACTTCGGGTTGGAGTCGGCCAGGCCGACGCCGTCCTTGTCCAGGCCGTAGCGGATCTCACCGGTGGTCGGCTTGCCGTCCTGGACCGACTTGATCACGTTGAAGACGGAGTCCTCGACGTCCTTCGTGACCGAGGTCAGGATGGAGTCCTTGTACTTCGCCAGACCGGCCTGGTTGTACTGGTCGGAGTCGACGCCGATGGCCCACTTGCCCTTGGCCGAAGCGGCCTCGATGGCACCGGAACCCGCGAGACCGGCGGCGGCGTAGACGACGTCCGCGCCCGCGTCGATCTGACCCTGCGCGGCGGCCTTGCCGAGGTCGGGCTTGGCGAAACCGTCGAAGTTCGGCGGCTGGGTCAGGTACTGCGAGAGCACCTTGGCGTTCGGGTTGGTGTCCTTGACGCCCTGGGTGAAGCCCGCCTCGAACTTCTTGATCAGCGGAACCTCGACACCGCCGATGAAGCCGACCGTGCCGGTCTTCGACACCTTGGCGGCGGCGACGCCGGCCAGGTAGGAGCCCTGCTCCTCGTTGAAGACGAGGTTGGCGATGTTCGCGCCGGTCACCGAGGTGTCGTCGATGATCGCGAACGTGGTGTCCGGGAACTTCGGCGCGACCTTCTTGATGGCCGGGGCGTAGGCGAAACCGACGCCGATGACCGGGTTGTTGCCCTTGCGGGCAAGCTCGGTGAGGCGCTGGACCTTGTCGGCCTCGCCCTCGCCGTCGGTGGGCTCCGCCTCGGCGCCCTTGATCTTGAGGTCGGTTTCGGCCTTCTTCAGGCCGGCGTAGGCGGCGTCGTTGAACGACTGGTCGCCGCGGCCACCGATGTCGTACGCGATGGCAGCGGACTTCTGACCCGACTCCGAGGGAGAGGAGGAGGTGTCAGAGGACTTCTTACCGCCACAGGCGGTGGCCGAGAGGGCCAGCGCCGCGGACGCGATGCCCACGGTGGCGATCCTGGTGATCCGGCGCAAGGGGAGGCTCCTTCAAAACCTGACCGAAGCGCCACGACCGGCGCTGGTTTCGCGGCGATCGTAACGCGCGTAGATGTCAGTTAAAGGCCCGTTCATGAGTCGTTATCGGATCGTCGTGAACCGGACAGTGACCGATTGGTGACTCCTCACGCGCCCAGCCCTTGTGTACCAAGGGCCGGACACGCCCGACAGGAGAAACGTCGATGTTGTAAGGAGCTTCGCCCCCGCCGTTACCGGGCGGAGACGGCGCGACGCCCGTCGAGCAGGGCGGCGGCCGTGAAGAACTCCACGCCGACCGCGATCGCGTCCTCGTCCACGTCGAAGTCACCGCGGTGCAGATCACGCTTGGCGGTGTCCCCCGGAGCGCGGACCCCCAGGCGGGCCATGGCACCCGGGACATGCTCCAGGTACCAGGAGAAGTCCTCCCCGCCCAGGCTCTGCTCGGTGTCCTCGACCGACTCGGTACCGCAGCGGGCCGTCATCGCCTCGCGCAGCAGTTCGGTGATCACCGGATCGTTGACCACCGGCGGCACCCCGCGCACGTGGTTGATCTCGAACTTGGCCCCGTGCATCGTCGCGATCTCGTCGATCGCCGCGTAGAGCATGTCGGGCGCCTCGTGCCAGGCGTTCAGGTCCAGGCACCGAACGGTTCCGGACAGCTCGGCGTGCATCGGGATGACGTTGCAGGCGTGCCCCGCCTCGATCCGGCCCCAGGTGACCGACATCCCCGAGCGGGCGTCCATCCGGCGGGCCAGCAGGGCCGGGGTGTCGAGGGCGACCCGGGCGGCGGCCGTCACCAGGTCGGTGGTCAGGTGCGGCCGCGCGGTGTGTCCGCCGGAGCCGGAGAGGGTGACCTCCAGCCGGTCGCAGGCCGAGGTGATGGGGCCGGCCCGCAGCCCGATCCGCCCCGCGTCGACCCGGGGGTCGCAGTGCACGGCGACGATCCGGCCCACGCCGTCGAGCACCCCGGAGTCGATGGCGTCGGTGGCCCCGCCCGGCAGCACCTCCTCGGCGGGCTGGAAGAGCAGCCGTACGGGGCGGGGCAGCAGCCCCTGCCGGTCGAGCTCGGCGAGCACCAGACCGGCGCCGAGGACGACGGCGGTGTGCACGTCGTGGCCGCAGGCGTGGGCGCGGTCCGGGAAGGTCGAGCGGTACGAGACGTGCGTCTTGGCATCCGGGATGGGCAGGGCGTCGATGTCCGCGCGCAGGGCCAGCATCGGCCGGCCCCCGTCCCAGGTGCCGACGTCACAGATCAGGCCCGTGCCGGACTTCAGCACCCGTGGTCGCAGGCCGGCTTTCTCCAGCCGGGCCTTGATCGCCGCGGTGGTGCGGAATTCCTGGTGTCCGAGCTCCGGGTGCATGTGCAAGTCCCGGCGGAAGGCGATCAGTTCGGTACGCAGGTGGTCCGGAAGTGTGCCGGGCAGCTCGGGCCGGTCGGACGCGGCGGGCTGGGCGGTCTGGGACTCGCGGGACATCAACTGGTTCACCCGTTGAAGGGTAGGCGCACGGACGGGCCAACTGGCCGGGGATCCACAAAAGTTCATGCCGTTAGGGGAAAGAAACACGGCCTCTGGCGCATGACAGGGTCCCCCTGGGGGTAAACTCGCGCGCTCATCCGGCCGTAGGAGCCGCCTGGGCGGGGAGTCTGCGCACATCACGGGCGGTGTCGGTGACCCCGGCCAGGAAGCTGCGGGCGCGCGCGGACGCGGAGCCGGTGAGCCAGGCGGGGTCCACATCGCATACGGCGACGGTCACACCGGTACCGGTCAGGGCGTACGGCAGTGTGTGGACGACGGTGGACGGAAAGCTGACGATCGTCCGGCCGACGGGACCGCGCCGCGCGATCAGCTCCAGCGGCAGGTCCGGGCGCACGATCTCCAGCCCGGTCGCCTGGCTCAGCGCGCGCAGCTTCTCCGGGGACTCGCGGCGGTGCGCGAAGTAGCGGGTGGCGCCGTGCTCCAGGGTGAGGGCGCGCACCGCCTCCAGGTAGCGGGCCGGGTCCACCACACCGGTCTCCACCAGGGAGGTGCCGACGAGGTCGGTGCCCTTGGTCAGGCGGGGCGGGCCGAAGCGGGCCCGGGTCCAGGCGAAGTCGTTGACCCGCAGGGTCATGGAGCCGTGGGCGGTGACGGGCATCGAGCTGAACACCTCGACGCGGTGGCCGCGGCCCCGGGCGGGGGTGAAGCGGCGGCGCGCGGTCGCGGAGACGGGTGCGTACGCCAGCTCGCGGACCCGGCCGGGCAGTCCCCCGCCGCCGACCCGGTGCCAGCGTACGAGGCGTTCGCCGCGGGCGGTCTGGGCGACGAACTCCATGGTGGCGGTGCCGTCGTCGACCACGACGAGCTCTTCGGCGCGCACGAGGGTGAGCAGCAGCTGCACGTAGCGCGAGAAGGGGTCGCCGATGACGACCGTGCGCGCCGCGCGGACGTCGCGCGCCAGCGCGGCGAGCGCCTTCAGCGGCGCGAACCGGCTGCCGCGCGCCTCCTGCCAGCACACCTCGTACCCCTCGTCCCGCGCGAGCGCGGCCATCCGGCGCAGCTGGCCCCGGGACATGGGGTCGGTGGGCGGCAGGACGACGATCCTCAGGGGTGACCCCGTGCCCGCCGGAGCGGGTGCGGCGGCCGGTACGGCCCCGCCGTCCCCCTGCGCCCGGGCCCGGTCCGGGCCGGGTTCCGCCCCGCCGGAGCGGGGTCCGCGCTGGCGCGGGACCCCGTCCAGCTGCGGCTGCTGCGGGCCTGGGCCCTCCGGGGCGCTGCGCGCGTACGCCCACTCCAGCACGTTGAGGAGTTGGACCGGGCTCTCGACGAACGCCAGGGTGGAGGCGGAGGGGGTCACCACGTACTCCTTGTCGGGGGGCGGAACTCGTACGCGCAGGACCGGATCAGACGGTTGCCGGCTCGCCCTGGAAGCGGCGGAGCTTCTTCATGGGGCCGAGCTCGGACTCGTAGACCCGCTTGACCCCGTCGCCGAGGGCGGTCTCGATGGTGCGGATGTCGCGGACCAGGCGGGTCAGGCCGCCGGGCTCGACGGAGGCTGCCTGGTCGGAGCCCCACATCGCGCGGTCGAGGGTGATGTGCCGCTCGACGAAGGTGGCGCCAAGGGCGACGGCGGCGAGGGTGGTCTGCAGGCCCGTCTCGTGGCCGGAGTAGCCGATCGGGACGTTGGGGTACTCGTCCCGCAGGGTGTCGATGACCCGCAGGTTGAGCTCCTCGGCCTTGGCCGGGTAGGTGGAAGTGGCGTGACAGAGAAGGATGTTGGCGCTGCCGAGCACCTCCACCGCGTGGCGGATCTGCTGCGGGGTGGACATCCCGGTGGACAGCACGACGGTGCGGCCGGTGGCGCGCAGGGCGCGCAGCAGCTCGTCGTCGGTGAGGGAGGCGGAGGCCACCTTGTGGGCGGGGACGTCGAACTTCTCCAGGAAGGCGACGGCCTCGGTGTCCCACGGGGAGGCGAACCAGTCGATGCCGCGCTTGGCGCAGTGCTCGTCGATGGCGCGGTACTCGTCCTCGCCGAACTCGACCTTGTGGCGGTAGTCGATGTAGGTCATCCGGCCCCAGGGGGTGTCGCGTTCGATGTCCCACTGGTCGCGCGGGGTGCAGATCTCCGGGGTGCGCTTCTGGAACTTCACGGCGTCGCAGCCGGCTTCGGCGGCGGCGTCGATGAGGGCGAAGGCGTTGCCGAGGTCGCCGTTGTGGTTGATGCCGATCTCGCCGACGACGTAGACGGGGCGGCCGGGGCCCGCGGTGCGCGCTCCGAAGGTGCGGAGGCGGGGGTCCGGGGTGGAGGTCATGGCAGGGGGCGTCCTTCGGTGCGGGGGTGTGCGGGGTGTGCGGGGTGTGGGCTGCGGGTCGAGGTGTGGCTCGGGGTGCGGATGCGGTGCGGGGTGCGGGTCGAGCAGGGGTGCGAGCAGGCGGGCGCGTTCCAGGTCGTGCGGGTCGTCGATCTCCAGGACCCGGGAGGGGTCGGTGGCGACGGGCAGGGTGCGGCCGAAGAAGCGGTGGCGGGCGGCGCGGAAGCCGTCGGCGTCCATCGCGTAGGCGGCGCCGGTCTCCAGCAGGTCCTGCGGCCGGTCCTGGCGCCGGGGCCGGTACGCCTGGTCGTGGTTGACCCCGGCGCCGGAGCCGTCGGCCCCGGACCGCCAGAGGAAACCGTGGAAGGGGGCCACCGTCAGGGCCGAGTCGGCCGCCCCGGAGGCGACGGCCACGGCCACCGACTCGACGTCGGAGGTGGTCAGGAACGGGCTCGTGCACTGGACGAGGAGGACCACGTCCACGCTGACGGAGTGCAGTTCCTCGAAGGCGGCGAGCGCGTGCAGGAGGGCGGCCTCGCTGCTCGCGGTGTCGCCGGAGATCGCGGTCGGGCGGACGATCACGTCGGCACCGGCGGCGCGGGCGGCCGCGGCGATCGCGTCGGAGTCCGTGGAGACCACCACGTCGGTGACGGTCGGGGCGGAGCGGCAGGCGCGGACGGCGCGGGCGACGAGCGGGATGCCGGCGACCTCGGCGAGGTTCTTGCCCGGGACTCCCTTGGAGCCGCCGCGTGCCGGGATCACGGCGAGGACGCGGGGGCTCACAGCTCCCCCAGCCTGCGGATCACCGGGGCGACGCGCTGCACGCCGTGCCGGTAGGCGCCGCGGGCGGCCTCGCGCAGGTGGGCGCGCAGCCGGCGGCGCAGCCGGGACTCCCCCGCGGTCGGGCGCACCGCGCCGGGCAGCGGGGTGCCGTCGGGGGCGAGGTGGTGCCGGGCGAGGATCCCGGGCAGGTACCGGGGGGCGGTGGTGAGCGTGTAGTACGGCGCGAGGGCGGGCAACCGGGTCGCGGCCACCAGCCCGGCGGCCTTCGCCCGGGCGAGGGCGTACGCATCGTGCGGTACGCCTGCGGCGGGCTCGGCGGAGAAACGCGGCGCGGTTGCACCCGGCGCGGACGTGCCCGGCGCGGACGTGCCCGGCGCGGACGTGCCCGGCGCGGACGTGCCCGGCGCGGACGTGCCCGGCGCGGACGTGCCCGGCGCGGACGTGGTCGGCGCGGGCGTGGTCGGCGTGGTCGTGCCCGGCTCCGGGGGGCGTACGCCCTGGGAGGCGAGCCAGAGCGGGTCCCCTTCCGGGAGGAGCCCGGAGTCGAGCTGGTCCCAGGAGGCCAGGCAGCCGGAGCCCAGGAAGTGGTGGTTGCCGAGGGCCTCGCGGATGCCGAGGTCGGTGAGGATCGCCGTCGGGATGGAACGGTGCAGGGATTCCAGGGCGGCGGTGGAGGAGACGGTGACCAGCAGGTCGGTGCCGTCCAGCACCTCGCCCATGTTCCCGTAGACCAGGCGGCAGTTGGCGGGCAGGCCGCCGGGGATCTTCTCCGCGAGCCGCTGGTACGGCTGCTCCTCCAGGTGCGTGGTGTGCTCCCCGGGCTTGCTGCGCAGCTTGATCAGCACTTCCCGGTCGGGGTGCAGCCGTGCGTGCGCGGCGGCCCGTTCCAGCAGGTAGGCGCGGTCGGCGCGACTGTCGGGCACGGAGGGCTGGACGGCGAAGACCACGGTGTGGGCCCTGCTCCCGGCCGGCTCGTACGGCGCCCCGCCGAGGAAGGGCAGCGCGGTCTCGGTGACGGCTCCGGCGTCCGCGCCGACCCCCTCGTACACGGCGCGGAAACGCTCCGCATCGTGGCGGGAGTTGGCGAGGACGAGGTCGGCCCCGTGCCGCAGCAGCAGCCCGTCGGCGAGCTTCTCGTACACGACGCCCACGTATCCGGTGACGAAGACGGGCCGCTTCGCCGGCTTCGGCCACAGGGCGCGGGCCCCGTGCAGGACGGCCTGGACGGCTCCGCCGACGAGGGCGAGGACGACCACGTCGTAGTGCTCCCGCTCGATCTCGGCGAGGAACTCCGCGCAGGTCACCTCGGACAGCCTCTCGGCCCGCACCCCCACCTCACCGAGCTGGCGCGCGGTGGGTGTGGCGCGGCCGCGCAGCAGGTATCCGGTGAGCTGGTGGTCGGGGACGAGACGGCGGGCGGTGAGTGCGCCCCATTTCCATCGCGTATCGGAATCGGCGAGTACGGCGACGCGTTTGCGTTCTGGCACGCGGCAGAAGCTATTCCGCAATTTCGGTGATCGGCCCAACGAACGCACAACAGCGGGTTAACAACGCGTCGACGAAATGCGAAAGCGCACGGGTTAACTCGCCCGCCCCGCGCCGTTCACGTGGAATCCGCATCCGGGCCACAGTGAATGACAGGCGGCGCCCTAATGTCTCGCGGGTGCCCAAGCTCTCTGTTGTCGTGCCGTTCTACAACGTGCAGACATACGCACCGGATGCCCTCAAGAGTCTCGAACTCAACGCCCGGGAGGATTTCGAGTTCCTGCTCGTCGACGACTGCTCGACGGACGGGACGCCCGGCCTGCTGGAGCGGGCGGCGCGCGAGCTGCCCGGGGCGGTGCACCTCAGACACGAGCGGAACGGCGGTCTGGCCACCGCGCGGAACACCGGCCTGGACGCGGCCAGCGGCGAGTACCTCACCTTCCTGGACGGGGACGACTGGCTGGCCCCCGGCCACCTGGCCCGCACACTGGCCGCCATAGAGACGCTGAACTGCGATTTCGTCCGCACCGACCATGTGCGGTGCACGGGCAGGACGCGGAGCGTGCAGCGCGTCCCCTACGGCCCGCAGTCGGTCGTCGCCGATCCGCGCACCGCGATCCTGCCCGCCGACCGGGCCACCTCGGTGGACTACCCGTACGCCTGGGCCGGCATGTACCACCGACGGCTGCTGGAGCGCGGGACCCTGCACTTCACCGACGGGCTGCGGACGGCCGAGGACCGGCCGTGGATCTGGCGGCTGCACCGGGAGGCGGAGTCCTTCGCCGCGGTGGGCCTGCCCGGGATCTTCTACCGGCGCGGGGTTTCCACGTCCCTGACCCAGATCGGGGACGAACGGCAGCTCGATTTCATCCGGGCATTTGATCAAGTGCTTGCGGATGTCGCCGCGGACCGGGAATCCGGTCTACTGCTCCCGAAAGCCGTCCGAACGTATTGCGCGATTATCGCGCACCATTTCGGATCCATCGAAAGGTTCGAACCGGCCGTGGCCAAGAAACTCCGTTCGATGAGCGCGGCCGCGCTCGGCCGCATGCCCCAGGAGGTATTGGACCAGGTCCTGGACTCGATGGACATCGAACGCTCCACCCTGCTGCGGCGCGTGCGCGGCAGCCGCCGCACCCCGTCGGGAGCGGCCGCCTGATGCCCACCCAGATCTTCCTGGCCTCCACCCTCTACGGCGCGGCCACGCTCGCGGCGGGCATCGACGCGGGCGCGTTCCCGCCCGCCGGCCGCCGGATCCTGCTGACCAGCAACCACGCCGTCACCGCCGAGGTCACCCCCGGGGTCGCGGACATGCCGGGCTTCGCCGCCCTGCGCACCCGCTTCGACGAGGTGCTCGACTGGAACCGGGTCATCGAGCCGCAGCACCCGAGCACCTGGGCCCCGCGCGCGGAGGACGTCCCGATCTGGGAGCGGCAGCTGCGCTCCCTGTGGGGCCTCGGCGAGGACCGTGTCGAACTGGTCGTGGAGTCCCTGCAGGTGCCGCCGGCCCAGACCCTGTGCCGGCTCTTCCCGGGCGCGGCGGTCGACGTCTACGCCGACGGGCTGATGAGCTACGGACCCACCCGCTTCCGGCTCGACCCGCAGCTCGGGATGCGGGTGCGGCGGGTGCTCCACCTGGACCTGGTGCCGGGGCTGAGGCCGCTGCTGCTGACGGAGTTCGGGGCGCGGGAGGAGCTGGTGCCGACGGAGTCCTTCCTCAAGGTTCTCGCCGAGCTCGCCGAGGCCACCGACGCGGCCGAGGCTACCGAAGCGGCCGGGGCCCCCGGGGCCGCAGGGTCCACCGCGGGCGCCGCCGAGACGCCCGGGGCGGAGCCCCCGGCGCTGCTCCTGGGCCAGTACCTCTCGGCGCTCGACCTGATGACCCTGGCCGAGGAGGAGGAGCTCCACGTGTCGATGGTCCGGGGCGCGCACGCCCTGGGCCACCGCGAGCTGGTGTTCAAACCGCACCCCGGCGCCCCGGCCGCGTACTCCCGCCGGGCCGAGGAGGAGGCCGAGCGGCTCGGCGCCCGGCTGACCGTGATCGCCGCGCCGGTGCTGGCCGAGACCCTCTACCAGCGGCTGCGTCCGGCGCTGGTCGTCGGCTGTTTCTCCACCGGCCTGCTGACCGCGGCCACGCTGTACGGGCTCCCGGTGGCCCGGACCGGCACGGAAGGGGTCCTGGCCAGCCTGACGCCGTACCCGAACAGCAACCGGGTCCCGCTGGCCCTGGTGGACGCCCTGCTCCCGGACCTCGCCGACGCGGAGGCCGTGCGCACCTGGACGCCCCCGACCCCCGAGCAGGTCCGGGCGGAGCCGGCGGCGCTGCTGACCGCCGTCGGGTTCACCATGCAGCCGCAGATCCTGGCCGCGCGGCGGCCGGCGGCCGAGGCCTACCTGGCCCAGCACCTGGACACGCGCACGTGGCGGTACTTCACCCGGCGCCGGCTGACCTCCCTGGGCCTGCCGGGTGGCATCCCGGCGCAGCTCTCGTTCCTGCCGCGCAGCCGCGCGGTGCGCCGGGCCGTGCGGCGGCTCGGCTGGGTGCGCCGCGCCCTCAGCTGACGGCGAGCTTGGCCGCGAAGCCGAGGAAGAGCACGCCGGCCGCCGAGGTGGCCCCGGCCGACAGCCTCTTGCGCCGACGGAAGGCCTCCGAGAGCCGGGTACCGCCGAAGATCAGCAGCGTCAGGTACACGAGGCTGCCGGTCTGCAGCAGGCCGCCGAGGACCAGGAACGACAGCGCCGGGTAGGCGTAGGACGGGTCCACGAACTGCACGAAGAAGGACATCAGGAAGAGGATGGCCTTCGGGTTGAGGAGGCTGATCAGCAGCGCCCGCCGGTAGGGCCGCTCGGCCTCGCCCGCCTCGGCGGGGGCGGCGGCCCGGGCCTCGTCCCGCTCCCGGCGCGTGCGCCACAGCGCCCAGGCGCCGCGCATCATCCCCACGGCCAGCCAGGCCAGGTACCCGGCGCCGAGGAACTTCACCACGGTGAACACGACGGGGCTCGCCCGCAGCAGCGCCCCGGCGCCCACGGCGGTCAGCAGCATCAGCACGGCGTCGCCGGTGAACACTCCGGCGGCGGCCTTGTATCCGGTGCGCACCCCGCGCCGGGCGGCGACGGAGAGCACGTACAGCGAGTTCGGACCCGGCAGAAGAATGATCAGTACGAGGCCGGCGAGGTACGTCGGCAGATCGGTGACACCCAGCATGTGCAGGAGTGTCGCATGAGGACACACCTGACAGTCCAGTGGCCTCTTTCCACGCGCACGGTCACCATGTGGAATCCGTCGGCTCGTACGTCCCCCACACCTCCCTCAGCGCCCCGCACACCTCCCCCACCGTGGCCCGCGCCCGCAGCGCCTCCTTCATCGGGTACAGCACGTTCTCCGTTCCCGCGGCCGCCTCCCGCAGGGCCCCGAGCGCCGCCGTCACCGCCGCCGCGTCGCGCTCCGCCCGCAGCCGCGCCAGGGCCGCGCACTGCCGCGCCTCGATGGCCGGGTCCACGCGCAGCGGCTCGTACGGCTCCTCCCGTTCCAGCGCGAAACGGTTGACGCCGACCACCACCCGCTCCCCGCCCTCGGTCTCCTGCGCGATGCGGTAGGCGTTGCGCTCGATCTCCCCCTTCTGGAAGCCGTTCTCGATCGCGGCCACCGCTCCGCCCTGGTCCTCGACGCGCCGCATCAGCGCGAGCGCGGCCGCCTCCAGCTCGTCCGTCATCCGCTCCACGGCGTACGACCCGGCGAAGGGGTCCACGGTGTGCGGCACGTCCGTCTCGTACGCGAGGACCTGCTGGGTGCGCAGCGCCAGGCGGGCGGACTTCTCGGTCGGCAGCGCGATGGCCTCGTCGAAGGAGTTGGTGTGCAGGGACTGGGTGCCGCCGAGGACGGCGGCCAGCGCCTGCACGGCCACCCGTACGAGGTTCAGTTCGGGCTGCTGCGCGGTCAGCTGGACCCCGGCCGTCTGGGTGTGGAAGCGCAGCATCAGCGACTTCGGATCCCGCGCCCCGAACTCCTCTCGCATGACGCGGGCCCAGATCCGCCGGGCCGCGCGGAACTTCGCGACCTCCTCCAGGAGGGTGGTGCGGGAGACGAAGAAGAAGGAGAGCCGGGGCGCGAACTCGTCGACCGCCATGCCGGCGGCCAGGGCCGTACGGACGTAGGCGATGCCGTCGGCGAGGGTGAAGGCCACCTCCTGCGCGGGCGAGGCCCCCGCTTCGGCCATGTGGTAGCCGGAGATGGAGATGGTGTTCCACTTGGGGATCTCGGCCCGGCAGTATCGGAAGGTGTCGGCCGTCAGCCGGAGCGAGGGCTCGGGCGGGAAGATGTACGTGCCCCGCGCGATGTACTCCTTCAGGACGTCGTTCTGGACCGTGCCCGTCAGCCGCGCGCCCGTAATGCCCTGTTCCTCCGCGACCAGTTGGTAGAGCAGCAGGAGCAGCGCGGCCGGCGCGTTGATGGTCATCGAGGTGGAGACGCGGTCGAGCGGGATCCCGTCGAACAGCGTCCGCATGTCGTCGAGCGAGTCGACGGCGACGCCGACCTTGCCGACCTCGCCGTGCGCGAGCGGGGCGTCGGAGTCGTGCCCCATCTGGGTCGGCAGGTCGAAGGCGACGGACAGTCCGGTGCCGCCGCCCGCGATGAGCTGCCGGTAGCGGGCGTTGGACTCGGCGGCCGTGCCGAAACCGGCGTACTGCCGCATCGTCCACGGACGCCCGGTGTACATGTTCGGATAAATCCCCCTGGTGTAGGGGAAATCGCCTGGTTCGCCCAGAGCGGCCGCGGGGTCCCACCCCGTCAGGTCGCCGGGCCCGTAGACGGGTTCGATCGGGATTCCGCTCTCGGTGTGTGCCATGTGACGAAGACCTCCGTAGAGCTACCGGGCCCGAGGCTGATAAAACCTTGCCCGCACATCGCTTCGTAAGGCCGCGGACGGCTGCTGGTCACAATGGCGCAACATCCCGTGGCCCAGTGCAACTCTCCGCGCGCGCCAGGCATCACCTAGATACACGACGTAGAAACCGGGGGACTGCAATGCAGCGCCAGAGATTGATAATCCGCACGATCGGGGTGGCCGCCGCCGTCGCGCTCACCGCGACCGCCTGCGGGCCGCAGAAGTCGGAGTCCGCCGGCTCCACTCCCTCGGCTCCGTCCTCGCCCACGGCGGGCGCCACTCCCGAAGCCTCTCCGACCACCGACAACAAGCCCGGCGAGGCCTCGCCGTCGCCGTCGGCTTCCGCGTCGGCCTCCCCGTCCGCCTCTCCTTCGCCCACGGTGAAGCAGGTCATGGCCAACGGCGACGACACCGACCAGGTGCGCGAGCTCCAGGCACGCCTGCGGCAGCTCAAGCTGATGTCGGTGGCACCCACCGGTTTCTACGGCTCGAAGACCACGGCCGCGGTCAAGTCCTTCCAGTCGAAGAACGGTCTGACCGCCACCGGTTCGGTCGACGAGGCCACCTGGAAGAAGATCCAGAGCGCCAGCAAGAAGCCCACCGCCGACGAGCTGCGCCCGCCGACCGTCAACGAGGTCGACGCGCCGGACCCGCGCTGCATGGAGGGCCGGGTCATGTGCATCAGCAAGGAGAGCCGCACCCTCGCCTGGATGATCGACGGCAAGGTCATGTCGACCATGGACGTGCGCTTCGGTTCGGAGAACACCCCGACCCGTGAGGGCGTCTTCAAGGTGGACCGCAAGGAGAAGGAGTGGACGTCCACCCTCTACCACACGGCCATGCCGTACTCGATGTTCTTCAGCGGCGGCCAGGCCGTGCACTACTCGGCCGACTTCGCGGCCCGCGGCTACAACGGCGCCTCGCACGGCTGCGTGAACGTCCGCGACAAGGGCAAGCTGTCGTCCCTCTTCGGCCAGGTGAACGTGGGCGACAAGGTCGTCGTCTACTGGTGATGCGCGCGGCCCCACACGCCCACACAGAAGGCCTTCGACCGGGATCCGGTCGAAGGCCTTGTCGTTGGGAGGCCGTGGGCCGGCCGCCGGGGTCGGGGTAAAGGGCGCGGGCAGGGCCGGGGGAACGTGCCCCGCCCGCGCCGGTTGCGCAGAGCCCAGGGGTACGGGGGGAACCCCGGCTCATGCGCGGCCGATGACCAGTCGGCTCGATATGTACTGCGTCGCCGGTTCGAAAAGTGTTACAGGCGGGTCAGCACACGTGTCAGAGACCGGTGCGCAGGCCCGTCGAACCCCGCGGAAGCGCCGGGGCCAGGGTCGGGGCCTCGAGCGTCCCGTCCCCCAGCGGGGTGTCGCGGCGCTTGCCGCCGGAGTCCCCGTCCAGCACCGACTTGCAGTAGTCGGGTATCCGGGTGAGCCCGTCGGCCAGACGGGACAGCCGCTCCCGACGGTCGTCGTCGAGACGTCCCGACCGGTAGTCCTGGCAGAGGTCCAGCGCCTTGAGCAGGGTCTCCCGCTCGCGCCCCTCACGGTCCTTGCCGGTGTCCCCGTTGCCGAAGGTGTCCCGGTCCGGGTCGTTGTCGCCCGTGCCGCCCGCGGTGCTCCGGCCGCTCTCGGGGTCCTTGCCCGCGCCGCCGGTGCCCGAGAGGCCCGACGAGGTGTCCGCGCCGGTGCCGGTGCCGGGCACCGTGCGTCCGTCCGGGCCCGGGGACTGCGTGGGCCCCGGGGTGACCGTCGAATTCGAGCCGTTCGGCAGCGGGGTGGGCAGCAGCTTCGGGGTGAGCGTCGGGGCTCCGCTGCCGATGCCCGGCTCCGCGTTCTCACCGGCGCTGACGGACATCGCCGGTCCGGGGCCCGCCGTGTCGTGCCGGTCGCGGTCCAGCAGCCCGGCGCCCGCCGCCGCGGCGAGGCCGCCGACGGCGACGCTCGCCAGAGCGGCCGCCAGGCCGAAACTCACCGTCCGGGCGCGCCGGGGCGCGGGGGCGAAGGAGGGGACGAGACGGCCGAGATCGACCACGGGCTCGCCGGATCCGGCCGCCGCGGTGCGGTCCGACGGGTCCGCGGAGCGGCCCGCGGCACGCGCCGTGCGGAAGGCGGCCACGGCCGCGGCCTCGCCGGGCAGTTCCGTGCCCGCGCGCGGCAGCTCGCCGCCCGCGCCCAGGGCTTCCAGGGCGTCCAGCGCGGCGCGCAGTCGCGCGGCCTCGATGCGGGCACGCGGCTCGGCGCCGGCCCGCCCCACAGGTTCCGCCGGTTCGCCGCGCAGCAGTCTGTCCGCCGCGGCCTGGTCCAGCCACCTGTTGCGCTCGTCGGCCATCACATGTCCTTCTGCGTCCGCCAACGTGAATGCGTCACACCGGTTTGTTCTACGAAGCCCCCACCTCGGCCACGTTGCGCGGGCACGGCGTCGAGATCCCTCCCGCCCCCGCCGTCCCACGGCTGGCCACCGGCATTATGGCCGACCGCCGCGCCCGGCTCCGCGCCGGTGTCCGGGTCCGGCCCGAAGCCTCCGTCCGCGCCCCCTTCGCCGAGCAGCTCGGCCAGCTTCTTCAGACCCCGGTGCGCCGCGGTGCGTACGGCGCCGGGGCGCTTGCCGAGGGTCTCGGCCGCGCTCTTGGCGTCGAGCCCGACCACCACCCGCAGGACGACGGCCTCGGCCTGGTCCTGCGGGAGCCGGGCGATGAGCGCCATGGTCCGGCCGGTGGAGAGGGACTCCATCGCCGCGCCCGCGGTGTCGCAGTCGGCGGCCCACGCGGTCAGCTCGGTGTCGTCGCCGCCTATGGCGGGACGGCGGCCGCGCATGCGGATGTGGTCGAGGGCCCGGTTGCGGGCGATGCGGGCGGCCCAGCCGCGGAAGCGGTCGGCGTCGCCGGTGAAGGAGTCGAGGTCGCGGGCGATCTGCAGCCAGGCCTCGGAGGTCACGTCCTCCGCGTCGCCGTCTCCGACGAGCGTGCGTACGTAACCGAGCAGGCGTGGGTGCACGGCGCGGTACACAGCACGGAACGCGTTCTCGTCGCCGTCCTGTGCCGCGAGCACCGCGGCGGTCAGCTCCGCGTCGTCCCCCAGCAAAGTCCCCAACCCGTTCACTGTCCTGTACCTGTGGCGCAAATCAGCACGTTACGGCTTTCAAGTACCTCCCGTCCACGAGCGATACAACGTGCAACCAACCCTGTGCGGAGCGAGGTGTGACACAAAACGCACTCGGGGCGCTGACAGGGATACGGGCTTGTCGCACGAGCCCGTGACGGATGGCGGCCGGGGCCTCTCCTGTGGGGGGTGGCGGCCTCGGTCGCCCTCCCCCTCCCGGACGACTTCCCGGGCCCGGCTGTGGCGCTCACGTCATCCTTTCGGCTCACTTCCGGGTGAAATCCCCAGATGGGTACGACACACCCTGCCTCCCGTCGCTAGCGTGGCGGTACACCCGCGCCGCGCCCCGAGGAGCCCCCCGCTGTCCAGCCACCTTCCGGCACAGGCCCGCGGCTGCCCCGATCCTTCCCACGGCTCCGGACTGGCGCGGTTCAACGCCCTGTCCCCCGAGGCCGCCCACGCCGTCCTGCTGCAGTGCTGCGGGAGCCGGCGCTGGGCGCACCGGATGGCCACCCACCGCCCCTACCCGGACCCGGACGCCCTGCTCGCCGCCGCGGACGAGGCCTCGTACGACCTTTCGCAGGCCGACCTGACCGAGGCGCTGGCCGCGGAGTGCTCGGCGGAGCTGGGCCACGGAGCACCGTACGCCGCCCTGCTGGCCCTCGACGCGGCGCACGCGGAGTACGAACGGAAGTTCGGCCACGCCTTCGTGATCTGCCTCGCCGGCCACCCGCCGGAGGAGCAGGCGGACCAGCTGCTGGGCGCGATCCGCCGCAGGATGACGCACGAGGTGGACGAGGAGCGCTCGATCTCCGCGGACGAGCTGCGCCGCGTCGCCCAGGACCGGCTCTGGGATCTGACACGCTGGCTGACCTCGGCGGATGGGCCGACTGCCACGGAAATCGGGCTATTCGCCCCTGTGGGATAGTCCGTACGTGCCTGTTTGATCACACCGATGGCCCCCGCGCAAGGGAACCGACAAAGCGTCGCTACGATGTCCGGGGCCGGAGGACCGTACCCGGCCGGGCCCGACCGACAAAGAAGCCGGCTGGCCCCCGCCCCGCTTCCGGAGGGTTTTCCGTGCCGGCTGGAACGTTGTACCGCGGCCGGGAAGGAATGTGGTCCTGGGTGGCTCATCGAGTCACCGGCGTCCTCATTTTCTTCTTCCTGTTCGTACACGTCCTCGACACCGCACTCGTCCGCGTCTCCCCCGAGGCGTACGACGACGTGGTGGCTACCTACAAGACTCCGATCGTCGCGCTGCTGGAGTACGGCCTCGTCGCCGCCATCCTGTTCCACGCGCTCAACGGTCTCCGTGTCATCGCCGTGGACTTCTGGTCCAAGGGCCCCCGCTACCAGAAGCAGATGCTCTGGACCGTCGTGGGCATCTGGATCGTGCTGATGGTCGGGGCCCTGTACCCCGTACTGGGCCACGCCTACCTTGAACTGTTCGGGAAGTGACACGCATGTCTTCTGACACTTCTTCCGTCGACATGACCAAGGGCGCCGGCGACGGCGGCTCCGTGACCGGCGTCTCGCTCTACGACGTCGACAACCCGGCGCCGTACATCGAGGCCCCGCGCAAGCGCACGGGCAAGACCCCGCGCTCGACCCGCGGCAACTTCGAGATGGTCGCGTGGCTCTTCATGCGCCTCTCGGGCATCGTGCTCGTCGTCCTGGTCATCGGGCACCTCCTGATCCAGCTGGTGCTCGACGGCGGCGTCTCCAAGATCGGCTTCGCCTTCGTGGCGGGCCGGTGGGCTTCCCCGTTCTGGCAGGTCTGGGACCTGCTGATGCTGTGGCTGGCCATGCTGCACGGCGCCAACGGTCTGCGTACCGTCATCAACGACTACGCGGAGCGCGCCAACACGCGGCTGTGGCTGAAGGGCCTGCTCTACACCGCCACGGTGTTCACCATCCTTCTGGGCACGCTGGTGATCTTCACCTTCGACCCGAACATCCGCTAGGCAACGGGGCTGAGGCGAAACCAATGAAGATCCACAAGTACGACACCGTCATCGTCGGCGCAGGTGGCGCGGGCATGCGCGCCGCCATCGAGTCGACGAAGCGCAGCCGCACCGCGGTGCTGACGAAGCTCTACCCCACCCGCTCCCACACGGGCGCCGCGCAGGGCGGCATGGCCGCCGCGCTGGCCAACGTGGAAGAGGACAACTGGGAGTGGCACACCTTCGACACGGTCAAGGGCGGTGACTACCTGGTCGACCAGGACGCCGCCGAGATCCTGGCGAAGGAAGCCATCGACGCGGTCCTCGACCTGGAGAAGATGGGCCTGCCGTTCAACCGCACCCCGGACGGCACCATCGACCAGCGCCGCTTCGGCGGCCACTCGCGCAACCACGGCGAGGCCCCGGTCCGCCGGTCCTGCTACGCCGCGGACCGCACCGGTCACATGATCCTCCAGACGCTGTACCAGAACTGCGTCAAGGAGGGCGTGGAGTTCTTCAACGAGTTCTACGTCCTGGACCAGCTCCTGGTCGAGGAGGACGGCGTCAAGAAGTCGGCCGGTGTGGTCGCGTACGAGCTCGCCACCGGCGAGATCCACGTGTTCCAGGCCAAGGCCGTCATCTACGCCTCCGGCGGCACCGGCAAGTTCTTCAAGGTGACCTCCAACGCGCACACCCTCACGGGTGACGGCCAGGCGGCCTGCTACCGCCGCGGCCTGCCGCTGGAGGACATGGAGTTCTTCCAGTTCCACCCGACGGGCATCTGGCGCATGGGCATCCTGCTGACGGAGGGCGCCCGCGGTGAGGGCGGCATCCTCCGCAACAAGGACGGCGAGCGCTTCATGGAGAAGTACGCGCCGGTCATGAAGGACCTCGCGTCCCGTGACGTCGTCTCGCGCTCCATCTACACCGAGATCCGCGAGGGCCGCGGCTGCGGTCCGGCCGGTGACCACGTGTACCTGGACCTGACGCACCTGCCGCCGGAGCAGCTCGACGCGAAGCTCCCGGACATCACCGAGTTCGCGCGCACCTACCTGGGCATCGAGCCGTACACGGACCCGATCCCGATCCAGCCCACCGCGCACTACGCCATGGGCGGCATCCCGACCAACGTCGAGGGTGAGGTCCTCAGCGACAACACCACCGTCGTCCCCGGCCTGTACGCGGCCGGCGAGGTCGCGTGCGTGTCGGTGCACGGCGCGAACCGCCTGGGCACCAACTCGCTGCTGGACATCAACGTCTTCGGCAAGCGCTCCGGCATCGCCGCGGCCAAGTACTCGCAGGAGAACGACTACGTCGAGCTCCCCGAGAACCCGGCGCAGCAGGTCGTCGACCTCGTCGAGCACCTGCGCAACTCCACGGGCAACGAGCGGGTCGCCGAACTGCGTCTGGAGCTCCAGGAGACGATGGACGCGTGCGTGATGGTGTTCCGTACGGAGCAGACCATCAAGACCGCGGTCGAGAAGATCGCGGAGCTGCGCGAGCGCTACAAGAACGTGTCCGTCCAGGACAAGGGCAAGCGCTTCAACACGGACCTGCTGGAGGCCATCGAGCTGGGCAACCTGCTCGACCTGGCCGAGGTCATGGCCGTGTCCGCGCTGGCGCGCAAGGAGTCCCGCGGCGGTCACTACCGCGAGGACTACCCGAACCGCGACGACGTCAACTTCATGCGCCACACCATGGCGTACCGCGAGGTCGGCGACAACGGCAAGGACTCCGTCCGGCTGGACTACAAGCCCGTCGTCGTCACCCGCTACCAGCCGATGGAGCGTAAGTACTGATGGGTACCCCCACCCTGTCCAAGACGGACGAGATGGAGGCCGCGGCCGCGGCTTCCCCCTTCATCACGGTCACCTTCCGGATCCGCCGCTTCAACCCGGAGATCTCGGAGGAGTCGACCTGGCAGGACTTCCAGGTCGAGATCGACCCGAAGGAGCGCGTGCTCGACGGTCTCCACAAGATCAAGTGGGACCTCGACGGCACGCTGACCTTCCGCCGCTCGTGCGCGCACGGCATCTGCGGCTCCGACGCGATGCGGATCAACGGCAAGAACAGGCTCGCCTGCAAGACGCTGATCAAGGACATCAACCCGGAGAAGCCGATCACCGTCGAGGCCATCAAGGGCCTCACGGTGATGAAGGACCTCGTGGTCGACATGGAGCCCTTCTTCCAGGCGTACCGCGACGTCATGCCGTTCCTGGTCACCAAGGGCAACGAGCCGACGCGTGAGCGCCTGCAGTCCGCCGAGGACCGCGAGCGCTTCGACGACACCACGAAGTGCATCCTGTGCGCCGCGTGCACGTCCTCGTGCCCGGTGTTCTGGAACGACGGCCAGTACTTCGGCCCGGCGGCGATCGTCAACGCGCACCGCTTCATCTTCGACTCGCGTGACGAGGCCGGCGAGCAGCGGCTGGAGATCCTGAACGACAAGGACGGCGTGTGGCGCTGCCGCACGACCTTCAACTGCACCGACGCGTGCCCGCGTGGCATCGAGGTCACGAAGGCCATCCAGGAAGTCAAGCGCGCCCTCATCACGCGCCGCTTCTAGCCTTTTCGACGCGGACTCCGTCCGTCGGCCTCAGCTGAGGCCGGTGGACTCCGGGGCCCCGCCCCTCCGGATCTTTTCCGGGGAGGCGGGGCCCTCGTCGTTCCCCGAGGCGGCGCGGGCGGGTTGGCCTTCCACAAGCCGGCGGACGGGACCGGGGTGTGGGGCAAGACCGGCAGCACGGCCCAGTGCTCCAGCGGGGTCTTCGGCACCGCGGACGGCCGCCGCGTCGTCACGTACTCCTTCCTGCGGGGCCCCGCCGCGACCGAGGACGAGGCGATCGGGCACGTCACCGGCATCGTGGAGGCAGCTCTCTGACCGGCGTACGGGGAGGGGGGTCGTTGTGGAAGGATCGGCCACATGAGCGAGCAGCAGCCGAATCCGTACGCGAACGACCCCACCAACCAGGGCGGTCAGCCCGGCACTCCCGGTCAGGGCGACTACAAGTGGGGTCCGGGCGAGGCCAGTTACGGCTATCCGCAGCCCTACCCGGCGGCCCCGGCCTACCAGCCGACCATCGGCGGCGCGGGCCTGCCGGCCCCCGGCTACCCCGCCGCCGCCCCGGCCGGCGGCGCCGGCCTGTCCCTCGGCGACATCACCATCGCCGGGGACCAGATCATCACCCCGTCCGGCTCGATGCCGCTCAAGGGCGCGATGTGGAACGCGACCGACTTCTCGCGCACCGAGGAGAAGATCCCGGCCCACGCGGTCGTGCTCGCGATCGTCTTCTTCATCTTCTGCCTGCTCGGCCTGCTCTTCCTCCTGATGAAGGAGAAGACCACCACCGGCTACATCCAGGTCACGGTGACCAGCGGCGGCCGCCACCACTCCACGATGATCCCGGCGACGAACGCGGGCTCCTACCAGTGGGTGATGTCCCAGGTGAACTACGCCCGCTCGCTGAGCTTCTGACGGGGGCGGAGCGGGGCGCGGGCGGGGCCCCGGCCGGCGGGCGCCCCCGCCCTCACGCGCGCGGACGGACCTCGACGTTCTCCAGGACGCCGACGGCGTCCGGGACCAGGACGGCCGCCGAGTAGTAGGCGGTGACGAGGTACGAGATGATCGCGCGCTCGTCGATGCCCATGAAGCGGACGTTGAGCCCCGGCTCGTACTCGTCCGGCAGGCCGGTCTGGTAGAGGCCGATCACTCCCTCGTTGTCCTCGCCGGTGCGCACCGCGATGATCGAGGAGGTGTGCTGCTCGGTGAGCGGGATCTTCCCGCAGGGCAGGATCGGCACCCCCCGCCAGGCGGGGATGTGGTGGCCGTCGACCTCGACGCCGCCGAGACCGATGCCGCGCTTGTTGCACTCCTTGCCGAAGGCCGCGATCGCCTTCGGGTGGGCGAACAGGTACTGGGTGCCGCGCCGCATGGAGAGCAGGTCGTCGAGGTCGTCCGGGGTCGGCGGGCCGCAGTGGGTCTGGATGCGCTGGTCGAAGTCGGCGTTGTGCAGCAGCCCGAACTCCGGGTCGTTGACGAGCTCGTGCTCCTGCCGCTCCCGCAGCTCCTGGACGGTGAGCCGCAGCTGCTGGTGGGTCTGGTTCATCGGCTGGTTGTAGAGGTCGGCGACCCGGGTGTGCACCCTCAGCACGGTCTGGGCCACGCTCAGCTCGTACTCGCGCGGCTTGAGCTCGTAGTCGGCGAAGGCGCCGGGCAGTGCGTGCTCTCCGTGGTGGCCGGCGCTCAGTTCGATGGCCTTCTCGCCGGCCCGGTTGGTGCGGAAGCCGTTGCGGCCGCCGTTCAGGCCCGCGACGTGCGCGCGCAAGTGGGCGTACTGGTCGGCGACCGCCCGGTACGCCGTCTCCGGGAGCGCGAGGATCGTGACGGCGGTCGCCGCGCGGGCGGTGAACTCCCAGGTGGTGCCCTTGGCGCGGGCCAGGGTGTGGCCGCCGAAGGTGTCGCCGTCGCCGAGGCGGCCGACGACGTTCTCGTCCCCGTACTTGCCCGCACAGATCTTCTCGACCTTGCCGTGGGCGATGAGGAAGACGTGGTCGGCCTTCTTCCCCGAGTGCACGATGACCTGGCCGGGCTGGTACTCCTTCTGCACGAACTTCTCGGCCAGGGCGCCGAGCGCGAGCGGGTCGTCGAAGCCGCGCAGCAGCGGCAGCTCGGTCAGCTCGGCCGGGATGACATGGACCTTGGAGCCGTTCTTGACGAAGGCGACGCGGCCGTCGCCGAGCGTGTACGAGAGCCGCCGGTTCACCCGGTAGACGCCGCCGGGCGTGTGCACCCAGGGCAGTTTCCGCAGGAGCCAGCGGGAGCTGATGCCCTGCATCTGCGGTTCGGACTTGGTCGTCGTCGCGAGGTTGCGCGCCGCCGCCGTACTCAGGCTGAGCTGTTCCTGTTCGTGCTGCCGCTGCGCCGTTCCGGTCCGGGGGCCTGGGGCTGTCTCGACCGACATGGGCCGCCTCACTTTCGAATGCAGGTGACGGTTACTCTCGGTGGCTATGTGTAACGCATCGTGGTTCCGGCTGTCGCCGGGCGTCGCCACGTCCGGGTGAGGCGATGGGGCCGTCCGGCCCAGTCCGAGAACCCTCGAACGATTCGCTTGAACTTGTTCAAAAAAGGCCCTACAGTCAACGACGTAAGCAGTTGAACGCGTTCAAGGGGGCTGGGTCCATGGACCTCACCGTGGTCACGTACGTCATCTACCTGCTGGTCAGCATCGGTCTCACCGTCTGGGTGGCCCGCACGCTCAGCCGCAACGGCCGGGTCTTCATCGGCGACGTCCTCCAGGGGAACGAGAAGCTCGCGGACGCCGTCAACCAACTCCTCGTGGTCGGCTTCTACCTGGTGAACATCGGCTTCGTGACGCTCTACCTGAGGTCGAGCGAGGAGATCGACACCGCGCGCAGCCTCTTCGAGGCCCTCTCGGTCAAGCTCGGCGTCGTCCTGCTGGTCCTCGGGGTCATGCACCTCGGGAACGTGTGGGTGCTGAACAAGATGCGCCGCCGGGGCGTCATGGAGCGCCAGCAGACTCCGCCCGTCGCCCCCCAGGGGTGGACCGTGCCGACCGGGGCCTGAGCCGTGGCCCCCACCCCAGCGGTACGGAAACTGACCGTCCTCTACGACGCGAACTGCCCGCTCTGCGTCCACATCCGGCACTGGCTGCTCGCGCAGCGCCGGCTGGTCCCGCTCGCCCTGGTCCCCGCGGCCTCATGGGAGGCGCACCGCCGGTACCCGCGGCTCGACCACGCGTCGACGCTGAGGGAGATCACCGTGATCGGGGACTCGGGGCAGGTGTGGACCGGGACCGACGCCTTCATCGTGTGCCTGTGGGCGCTGGCGGAACACCGGCCGAAGGCCAACTGGCTGGCCACCGCGGCCGGCCGGCCCTTCGCCCGGGCGGCCATGTACACCGCCTCCGCCTGGCGGCAGGCGGTACGGACCGAGGGAGCGCCCGAAGGCGTGGAGGGACCGGCCTGTGACGACCAGTGTTCCGTCCCCCGATAGGCTCATCCACCGTGACTGATCAGAAGGCTCCCAAGAGCGAGCAGACCCGCACGCTCATCCTCGAAACCGCGCTCCGTCTCTTCCAGGAGCGCGGCTTCGACAAGACGACGATGCGGGGTATCGCGAAGGAGGCCGGTGTCTCGGTCGGCAACGCCTACTACTACTTCGAATCGAAGGAACACCTGGTCCAGGGCTTCTACGACCGGATCGGCGCCGCACACCAGGCGGCGGTCCGGCCCATTCTGGACAACGAGACCGATCTGCAGAAGCGGCTCGCGGGCGTACTGACCAGCTGGATGGACATCGCGGCTCCGTACCACGAGTTCGCCTCGCAGTTCTTCAAGAACGCGGCCGACCCCGAGAGTCCGCTCAGCCCGTTCTCACCGGAATCCGAGACGGCGCGGCAGGCCGCGATCGACATCCACCGCGAGGTGCTGGCGGGCGCGAAGACCAAGGTGCCGGCCGAGCTGGCCGACGTACTGCCCGAGCTCATGTGGCTCTCGCAGATGGGCCTGGTCCTCTACTGGGTCTTCGACCGCTCCCCGAACAGCGAGAAGACGCGGCGGCTCGCCGAGCGCGGCGCGCAGCTGACGACGCGGGGCATCGTCCTGGCCCGGTTCCGGGTGCTGCGGCCGCTGGTGCGGGAAGTGCACGAACTCTTCGCGGACTTCCTGCCCGGCATGGCGCAGACGGCCACGGCGGGGGCCCGGCGCAAGGCGTCGGACCCGGACCCGAAGCCGGACCCCGCGTAGGACCGGGACCCCGCGCTCCGAGCCGGTCGAGTTCCCACAGGCGCCAGACCCCGGTGCCGTCCCAGGGCCGGTCGGGGCGGGTCAGGCCTGATATGAGGCGAGTTCCACGACCGTGATGTCGGACGGCGCGCCCACCCGGACCGGAGGCCCCCAGGCGCCGGCTCCTCGGGACACGTAAAGCTGGGTGTCCCCGTACCGCTCCAGCCCGGCGACGGTGGGGTTGGCGAGCTCGGCGAGGTAATTGCCGGGCCAGAGCTGGCCGCCGTGGGTGTGGCCGGAGAGCTGGAGGTCGACGCCGTGGCGGACGGCGTCGTGGATGACCACGGGCTGGTGGGCGAGGAGTACGGCCGCCCGCGACCGGTCCCGGTCGCCGAGGGCCGCCTGGAAGTCGGGGCCCTTCCCCTCCAGTTCCCCCTGGATGTCGTTGACGCCGGCGAGGTCGAAGTGGGGCAGGGCGCGGCGGGCGTTCTCCAGCGGGGTCAGGCCGAGTTCGCGGACGTGGTCGATCCACTGCTGCGCCCCGGAGAAGTACTCGTGGTTCCCGGTCACGAAGTACGAGCCGTGGCGGGCGCTGAGCCGGCGCAGCGGCTCGGCGGCGGGCCCGAGGTCGGGGACGCTGCCGTCGACGAGGTCGCCGACGATCGCGATGAGGTCGGGCTGGGTGCGGTTGACGGTGTCGACGATGCGCTGGGTGTGGGCGCGGCCGAGCACCGGGCCCAGGTGGACGTCGCTGACGACGGCGATGCGGAAACCGTGGGCCGCGCGCGGCAGTTTCGCCAGCGGGACCTGCACCCGCCGGACGCTCGGCCCGCGCAGGACCCCGTGGGCTCCGGCGGCGACGGTACCGACGGCCACGGCGGCGGCCGCCCCGCCGACCGCCCGCGCGACGAACCGGCGACGCGTCAGCTCCAGGGCCATGACGGCGGGCTCGGGGGCCGGCTCGGCGGTGGCGGTCACGACGGGCGCCGGGGCCGCCGGGGCCGGCTCGGGCGCGGGCTCCGGGGCGGCCTCGGGAGCGGCGGCCCGGGGAACGCTCTGCGGCGCGGGAGTTCCGGCGACCGCCCCGGAGGGGACCCGGTGGGCCAGACGGCGGAGCAACAGCGCGCGGATCGGCTCCGCGACCAGCATCGTCAGGGTCAGGTACAGGAGCACCGCGAGCCAGAGGTATCCCGGCCAGGCCACCGTCTGCTGCAGCCAGAAGGGGGCGCCGGCACGGCCCGTGGTCAGGGCGGCCACAGAGAGGAGGGGCAGGGCGATGGTCAGAGCCGTGCCGACGCGGCGGGTGCGGGCGCCGGGCGCCGTGGTGTCGCGGACCAGCCGGATCCAGAGCCAGCGGTGCACCAGCACCAGCAAGGCGCAGACCGCGAGCGCGACGAGCGCGAAGACGAGGATCGTCATGCCGAGGCACCCGCGTCCGTGCCGGCGCCCGTGTCCGCGCCCGTGCGTGATGCGCGCCGCAGGGCCCGGACCCCGCGCAACCCGATCACACCGACCGCCGTCCCCAGGAGAAAGGACGTCACCGCGAGCGTCAGGTGCACCCAGAAGAAGGTCGTGGGATCGCCCGCCGCATCGAAGGCCTGGCCACTGCCGTTCTTCCACAGGTTCCGGACGAAAGACACCCAGATGAACCAGCTCCACACTCCGAAGGCGAGCAGGAACCAGGAGGCGGCACGGCTGAGTTTCATGCCTTCAGTATCGGATTCGTCCCCAGGACGGACGCGCCGGGGTGGGCTGTCCCGGGGGTGGTTGCACCGAAATGGCCGGTCCGCGGCGCCGGACAACTCATCGGGAGGTACTTTCACCTGCGTGTCTGCCAAGACGACCGCGCTGACGGTCCTTTCCGCCGCGTTGCTGGTGCCCTCCCTGTTGGTGGCTCCCGCCCACGCCGCGCCGACCCCGCCGGCCGACGGCAAGGGCGGGCCCGCCAAAGCCCCGCAGGCGCCCGCGCCGCCCGCGTCGATGTCCACGGTCGGCGGATCCCTGCTCGGCCAGCCGGGGACCCAGGTGAACCTGCTGCCCGGCGCGCCCGCCCTGCCGACGAACCTCACCGGGCGGTCCTGGATCGTGGCGGACGCCGAGTCGGGCGAGGTCCTGGCGGCGTACAACGCGCACTGGCGGCTTCCCCCGGCCTCCACCATGAAGATGCTCTTCGCGGACACCGTGCTGCCGAGCCTGCCCAAGGAGCAGGTCCACAAGGTCACCGAGCAGGACATGGACGGCGTGGGCCAGGGCAGCAGCCTGGTCGGCGTCAAGGAGGACCTCGAATACTCGGTCCACGACCTGTGGCTCGGGGTGTTCCTGCGGTCGGGGAACGACGCCGTGCACGTGCTTTCGGCCATGAACGGCGGCATCGACAAGACCGTCAAGGACATGCAGGCGCACGCGGAGGAGCTGCAGGCCCTCGACACGCACGTGGTGTCCCCGGACGGGTACGACGCCCCCGACCAGGTGTCGAGCGCGTACGACCTGACGCTCATCGCCCGCTCCGGGCTGCAGAAGCACGACTTCCGCGAGTACTGCGGCACGGCCGAGGCGAAGTTCCCCGGCCGGCAGGAGGCCGGCAAGCCGCGCGAGTACTTCGAGATCCAGAACACCAACCGGCTGATGACGGGCGCGGGCGGGCTCTCCCCCTACAAGGGCATCGCCGGGGTGAAGAACGGCAACACCACCATGGCGGGCTCCACCTTCACCGGCGCCGCCCAGCAGGGCTCCAGGAAGCTGCTGGTCACGGTGATGAACCCGGGTGCGGGCGGGGCGAACTCCGTGTACGAGGAGACCGCGGCGCTGTTCGACTGGGGCTTCGCGGCCGCCGGGAAGGTCAGGCCGGTGGGTGAGCTGGTGCCGCCGAAGAGCGCGGACACCTCCTCGCACGGATCCCCGGCCCAGTCGCACGAGAACAACCCGTCGGCGGCCGGGAAGGGCTCGGGCGGTGTGGGCACCGCGCTGGGCGTCGCGGGCGGCGTACTGGCCGTGCTGGCGGGCGGCGCCTTCGTGGTCAACCGCCGCTGGCCCCGCGGCCGCCGCGGCCGGGGCGAGGACCTGGTGTAGGCCCGGGGGGGGGGGGGGGGGGGGGGGGGGGCGGGGGGGGTCGGCTCTCCTCGTTGAGGACTGGGCGGGGGGGTCGGCTGG
>NZ_JBVHWW010000035.1:65896-88567 GCF_055563995.1 Streptomyces sp. NPDC029164
CCCTACCTCGCCACCTCCCCCCCCCCCCCCCACCCGCCCCCCCCCCCCCCCCCCCCCCCCCCCCCCCCCCCCCCCCCCCCCCCGGGTCCGTCCGTACCGTCGGTCAGAAGCTGCGCTGGGTGTACCAGGTGGCCTGGCTGGACGGGTTGGTCAGGTCGACGGTGATGCCGGAGAGGCGTCCGTCCGTGCCCCGGGACCCGGTGTACCGCCCGACGGGTCCGTGGTTCCAGCCGACGACGAAGTAGATGTTGTTGCCGTCCACGGAGCCCTCCCGGAGGGTCCCGACGGTGTTCCCGGACGAGACGGTACCGAAGAGGCGCCCGCTCCCGTCCTGCGTCAGGTCCACGCGCACCGTGGCATTGGTCTGGAACAGGTACCAGACCCCGCCGGCGTAGAACGCGGGCGCCTTGACCTGCCGCACCACGCTCGGGGCGGCGGCGGGGGCGGCGGCGCTCGCGGGGGCGGCGAGTCCGGCCCCCGCGACGGTGAGAAGGACGGCGGCGGCCGTCGTGGTGAGGAGCTTGCGCATACGGCGTGCGGACATGGGCCCTCCAGGGGGCGGCCAGGACGATCGGTCCCGTTGCATCGTGCACGGAACCTCGCGGCAGGACTACCCACGCCTGCCGGGGCCGAGCCCTGGGTTCACCCGAACGGGTTTCAGGCGCCCCTCACCTCGGATTTCGGGCTTTCGTCCTCGCCGCGGGTGGCCGTCCAGGACGCGACGAACAGCAGCAGCTTCGCCGTGAAGTTGATCCAGAGCAGCAGGGCGATCGGTACGCCGAAGGCCCCGTACATGCTCTTCGCGGCGACCTCCCGCATGTAGCCGCTGAGCAGCAGCTTGAGCAGCTCGAAGCCCGCCGCGCCGATGAGCGCCGCCTCGATCAGGCGGCGGCGCGGCGGTTCCACCCCGGGGAGCAGGGTCAGGAGGTAGAGCAGCACCAGGAAGGCGGCCACGACGCCGACGACGAAGGCGGCGGCGCGCAGCAGTGCGCCGCCCGCGCCCTCGCGCGGGATGCCCAGCCACTCGGCGGACTTCCCGACCGCCGAGGAGCCGAAGATCGAGGCCGCGGCCGAGGCCAGACCCACCCCGCCGAGGCCGAGGAGGACGAGCCCGTCCTTGCCCTTGCGGACGATGGGATTCCCGTCGTCCTCGTCGTCCTTGTCCCACACGGCGCGCAGGCAGTCCCGCATCGCGCCCACCCACCCGATGCCGGTGAACAGCAGGAGGGCACCGGCGACGAGCCCGACGGTGCCCGCGTTCGCGACGAGCCCCCCGATGTCGAGCTGGTCGGAGATGCCGGGGACCTGTTCGGAGAGGTTCTTCTCCAGCTGGTCCAGCTGCTTCTCGCTGAGCAGCGCCGCGCCCGCCGCGGCGGCCACGGTGATCAGCGGGAAGAGCGCGAGGAAGCTGATGAAGGTGATGGCGGCGGCGAGCCGGGTCCAGTGCACGCGGTCGAGGCGCTCGTACGAACGCCACGCGTGCGTCCGCATGAGACGGGCCACGAGCGGCCCGATCACCGGGAGTTTCCTCAACCAGTCCATGGGGTCACCGTAAATGAGCCGACGTAAATAGCCGGGATTGTCTGTTTTGGGTACTACGGTCGTCGACTGTGACTTTTTCCGAAGCGCGCCCTGACGGTCGCCCGTTCCACACGCTGGTCCTGCGAAGGCTGAGATTCCGTGCCCGGCGCACCGCCCGGCTGACCCTGCGCCCGCTCCGTCAGGAGGGCAGCGCGGTGGCCCCGGTGGCGCCCGCCGCCTCGCCCGCGGGGCAGCCCGGCTGCGGCGGCACGCCGATCGCACCGGTCCCGAAGGGGTACTCGCGCAGCTTGCGCCAGACCCCGTCCGAGCCCTGCTCGTAGAGCGCGAAGCCCTCGCACAGCCACTCGGCGGCGTACTCGGACAGGGCCGAGAACGCCAGGTCCATCGCCTCCTCGGAGATCCCGTGGGCGACGGTGACGTGGGGGTGGTACGGGAAGGCCAGCTCGCGGCTGAGCGGCCCGTGGGGGTCGCGGACCTCGCCCTGGAGGCGGGTGCAGCCCGCGGCGCCCTCGACGACCTGGACGAAGACGACCGGCGAGAGGGGGCGGAAGGTCCCCGTCCCGGCGAGCCGCATCCGGAAGGCGCGGGAGGCGTCCGCGACCTCGGCAAGGTGGGCCCGGATCGCCGGGAGCCGGTCCGCCTCCACCTCGGTCGGCGGCACGAGGGTGACGTGCGTGGGGATGCCGTGCGCGGCGGCGTCCCCGAAGCCGGCGCGCCGCTGCTGGAGCTGGCTGCCGTACGGCTCCGGGACCGCGATCGAAACGCCGAGCGTTACGGTCCCCACGTATCTCTCCTCCGCTTGTCGCTGTGGACTGCTGCCGCCCCAGTGTGGCGGCAGCACCCCCGTTCTTGCCAGGGCCCTCTGTCCGTAGTTGCGTTCGTCAGTGCTTGGCGGGCACCAGGCCGAGGCGGTCGTACGCCTGCGCGAGCGTCTCGGCGGCGACCGCACGGGCCTTCTCCGCGCCCTTGGCCAGGATGGAATCCAGCGTCTCCGGGTCGTCCAGGTACTCCTGGGTGCGCTGCTTGAACGGTGTGACGAAATCGACCATCACACCGGCCAGGTCGGTCTTCAGCGCGCCGTAGCCCTTGCCCTCGTACTTCGCCTCCAGCTCGGCGATCGTCTCGCCCGTGAGGGTGGAGTAGATCGTGAGCAGGTTGCTGACGCCGGGCTTCTTCTCGGTGTCGAAGCGGATCTCGGCCTCGGTGTCGGTGACCGCGCTCTTGATCTTCTTCTCGGTGACCTTGGGCTCGTCGAGGAGGTTGATCAGGCCCTTGGGGGACGACGCGGACTTCGACATCTTGATCGCCGGGTCCTGGAGGTCGTAGATCTTCGCGACCTCCTTGACGATGTGCGCGGCGGGCAGGGTGAAGGTCCGGCCGTAGCGCTGGTTGAAGCGCTCGGCGAGGTCTCGGGTCAGCTCGATGTGCTGACGCTGGTCCTCGCCGACGGGGACGGCGTTCGCCTGGTACAGCAGGATGTCGGCGACCTGCAGGATCGGGTACGTGAACAGGCCGACGCTGGCGCTGTTGACACCGCCCTTGGCGGACTTGTCCTTGAACTGGGTCATCCGGCTGGCCTCGCCGAAACCGGTGATGCAGTTCATGACCCAGCCGAGCTGGGCGTGCTCGGGCACGTGGCTCTGGATGAAGAGCGTGCAGCGCTCGGGGTCCAGGCCGGCGGCGAGCAGCTGCGCGGCGGAGAGGCGGGTGTTCGCGCGGAGATCCTTCGGATCCTGCGGCATGGTGATCGCGTGCAGGTCGACGACCATGTAGAACGCGTCGTGCGTCTCCTGGAGGGCGACGTACTGGCGAATGGCTCCGAGGTAGTTCCCGAGGTGGAACGAACCGGAGGTGGGCTGGATGCCGGAGAGCGCGCGAGGACGATCAGAAGCCATGGCCCCATTCTCTCAGGTGCGGGGGCGGGCTCGGGCCCGCCACTGGCCGGATCCTTCCGGGTCGCGGCGACCCGGTCCCCACGGCTCCGGGGTACCGGGCGGTAGCGGTGCGTCCGGATCCAGCCCCGGCCGAGCGACCGCTTTCCGTTCCGGACGGGGCGTGCGCCTACCGCTGCGCGGGGCTCGGCGGGCGCCGCCCACACCCGCGGCGGAGCCCCAGCAGCGAGTCCGCGGGTCAGGACAGCGGGAGCCCCGGGGCCGGGAAGGCGGCCATCAGGTCGGCGACCTCCGCGCGGACCGCGGCCAGGGCCGGCTCGTCCCCCTTGGCCGCGGCGTCCACGGACCGGGCGATCCAGTCGGCGACGACCGGCATGTGCTCCGCCGACAGCCCGCGCGACGTCAGCGACGGCGTACCGATCCGCACCCCCGAGGGATCGAACGGCTTGCGCGGGTCGAACGGCACCGTGTTGTAGTTCACCACGATCCCCGCCCGGTCCAGGGCCTTCGCCGCGACCTTGCCCGGCACGTCCTTGCCCGTCAGGTCGATCAGGATCAGGTGGTTGTCGGTGCCGCCCGAGACCAGGTCGAAGCCCCGCTCCAGCAGCGCCGCCGCCAGCGCCTTCGCGTTGGCGACGACCGCGTGCGCGTACGAGACGAACGACGGCTGCGCCGCCTCGTGCAGCGCCACCGCGATGCCGGCCGTCGTCTGGTTGTGCGGGCCGCCCTGGAGGCCCGGGAAGACCGCCTTGTCGATGGCCTTCGCGTGCTCCTCGCGGCACATCAGCATCGCGCCCCGCGGACCGCGCAGGGTCTTGTGCGTCGTGGTGGAGATGACGTCCACGTGACCCGCCGGGGACGGGTGCGCGCCGCCCGCGATCAGGCCCGCGATGTGGGCCACGTCCGCGACCAGGACCGAGCCCGCCTCCTCGGCGATGGACGCGAAGGCCGCGAAGTCGATCGTGCGCGGCAGGGCGGTGCCGCCGCAGAAGATCAGCTTGGGCCGCTCGGCGAGCGCCAGGTCGCGCACGGCGTCGTAGTCGATGAGCCCGGTGTCGGCCTGGACGCCGTACTGCACGCCCCGGAACCACGAGCCGGTCGCCGAGACGCCCCAGCCGTGCGTGAGGTGGCCGCCCATCGGCAGGGCCATGCCCATCACGGTGTCGCCCGGCTTCGCGAAGGCCAGGTACACGGCCAGGTTGGCCGGCGAGCCGGAGTACGGCTGCACGTTCGCGTGGTCCACGCCGAACAGGCCCTTCGCCCGCTCGACCGCCAGGGCCTCGACGCGGTCGATGTTCTGCTGGCCCTCGTAGTAACGGCGGCCGGGGTAGCCCTCGCTGTACTTGTTCTGCAGCACGGTGCCGGAGGCCTCCAGGACGGCCGCGGACACGTAGTTCTCACTGGGGATCAGGCGCAGGGTCTGCGCCTGGAGGACTTCCTCCGCCGCGACGAACGACGCCAGTTCGGGGTCGGTCGCGAGAAGGGCGGGATGGCGGCTCGCGGACATGGCGGGCTCCTCCGGGGTCGATGTGATCGGTACCCCGCGAGGCCCAGGCGAGCGGCCCTGAATGCGGTCGAACGCGCACGACTCCCCCGGAGTTCGTTCTCCGTGCGCCAGTCGCCGTGCGTACCGCCCACCTTAGCGGGCGCGCGACGGCCGCCGCGCGACGCGGAAGGTTTCTGCATCCGGCATCAGAGCGACGATAAGAAGACGACGATAAGAAGGGTGACGCCACCCTCGTCACCGCCGCACCGGGCAAGACGGACGATCGGAGACCCCGTGTCGACAACTGCTGATGTCATCCGCTCCGCTGACGCGCACAGCGCGCACACCTACCATCCGCTGCCCGTCGTCGTCGCGTCCGCGGACGGTGCGTGGATGACCGACGTGGAGGGCCGCAGATACCTCGACATGCTCGCGGGATACTCCGCCCTCAACTTCGGGCACGGCAACCGGCGTCTGATCGATGCCGCCCGGGCCCAGCTGGAGCGGGTCACGCTCACCTCGCGCGCCTTCCACCACGACCGGTTCGCCGACTTCTGTACCGAGCTCGCCGCACTCTGCGGCAAGGAGATGGTGCTGCCGATGAACACGGGCGCGGAGGCCGTGGAGACGGCGGTGAAGACCGCCCGCAAGTGGGGCTACGAGGTCAAGGGCGTCCCGGACGGGCACGCCAAGATCGTGGTCGCCGCCGACAACTTCCACGGCCGGACCACGACCGTCGTCTCCTTCTCGACGGACCACGACGCCCGCGACCACTTCGGTCCGTACACGCCGGGCTTCGAGATCGTCCCGTACGGGGACCTCACCGCGCTGTCCCATGCCGTCACCGAGAACACCGTGGCCGTGCTTCTGGAGCCGATCCAGGGCGAGGCGGGGGTGCTGGTGCCGCCCGCCGGGTACCTGAGCGGCGTACGGGAACTGACCCGCGAGCGGAACGTCCTCTTCATGGCGGATGAGATCCAGTCGGGGCTGGGGCGGACCGGGAAGACCTTCGCCTGCGAGCACGAGGGGGTCGTCCCCGACGTCTACATCCTCGGCAAGGCGCTCGGCGGCGGCGTGGTGCCGGTGTCGGCCGTCGTCGCCGACCGGGACGTGCTCGGGGTGTTCCGGCCGGGGCAGCACGGGTCCACCTTCGGCGGGAACCCGCTCGCGTGCGCCGTCGCCCTGGAGGTCGTCGCGATGCTGCGGACCGGCGAGTTCCAGCAGCGCGCCACCGAGCTGGGCGACCACCTGCACCACGAGCTGGGCCTGCTGGTCGGCGGGGGCGCCGTGACCGCCGTACGGGGCCGCGGGCTGTGGGCGGGCGTGGACATCGCCCCGGGCCACGGGACGGGCCGGGAGATCTCCGAGAAGCTGATGGACCGGGGGGTGCTGGTGAAGGACACCCACGGATCGACCATCCGGCTCGCCCCGCCGCTGGTGATCAGCAAGGAGGACCTGGACTGGGGGCTGGACCAGCTCCGGGCGGTGCTGGCCTGAGCCCCCGGACAGGGCTCAGAGGATCACGTGGGGCAGGAAGCGGGCGTACTCGTCCGTGACCGGCCCCGCCGATTCGCGGATGCCGAGCCCCGCCGCCTCGTCCTCGACGACCCACGCGCCGAGCACCACCCGGTTGCCGTCGAAGTCGGGCAGCGGGGCCAGGCCCTGGAAGCAGTACCGCTCGCCCTCCTCCGGTACGAAGGGCTCGCCGCCCTCGCCCGGTCCGTGCAGGGTGACGCCCGCGCCCTCACGGCCGAGGAGGGGCTTCGCCACGTAGCCGGCGGATCCGGCCTCGGCCAGCTCGCGCGGTCCGTCGAGGTAGGCGGGCAGCAGGTTCGGATGCTCGGGGAAGAGCTCCCACAGGATCGCCAGCAGCGCCTTGTTGGAGAGCAGCATCTTCCACAGGGGTTCGATCCAGCAGGTGGTGCCGGTGCCGCCGCCGTGGTCGTACGTGCCGAGGACCTGCGGGCCGAACGCGTCGGTGGCCAGCCACTCCCACGGGTAGAGCTTGAAGCAGCTGCGGATGAAGCCGAGCTTCTCGTCCACGAACCGGCCGGACAGGCTGTCCCAGCCGATCTGCTCGACCGAGAGGGCGTGCGTGGCCAGGCCGGCCTGCTCCGCCGTTTCCTGGAGGTAGGCGACCGTCATCAGGTCCTCGCCGAGCTCGTCGGTCTCGGAGTGCGCGAAGTGCAGCGGGCCGGGCGGCAGCAGCTCGGCCTGGCGGCGCCAGGCGTCGACGAGGCGCTCGTGGAGGGAGTTCCACTGGTCGGCGCCGGGGAACCGGTCCTCCATCCAGAACCACTGCGGGCTGGCCGCCTCCACGAGGGAGGTGGGGGTGTCGGCGTTGTACTCCAGCATCTTGGCCGGGCTGCCGGAGCCGTCGTAGCGCAGGTCGAAACGGCCGTAGAGAGAGGGCTGTTCGGCGCGCCGGCGCCAGGACTCGGCGATCAGCGCGGCCAGCCCGGTATCGGTGATGCCGAGGTCGGCGAAGCGGTCGTGCTCGACGATGTGCGCGGCCGCCGCCAGGCACATGGCGTGCAGCTCCTCGACGACGTTCTCCAGGGCCTCGACCTCGGGGAGGGAGAACGAGTAGTACGCGCTCTCGTCCCAGTAGGGGCGCAGGGAGTCGTCGGGGTAGCGGGTGAGGGGATAGATGAGCCCCTGCTCCTCGACGGTCTTCTGCCAGCCGGGGCGGGGCTCGATGGTGTGCCTCTGCATGGGGTCCGGTTTCCTCAGCCGCCGCTGGAGCCGGAGCTGCTGTGGCCGCCGATGCCGCCGCGGGTGACGGCGGACTTGTCGAAGCTGCCGCCGGAGACCTTGCCGCTGCTGACGTAGCCGCCGTAGTAGTAGGCGCCGCGGCCGCCGCTCTTGCACTCCTTGTTGTTCAGGTGCTCCAGCGTGGAGCGGGAGGCGCAGCGCTTGTCGGGCTCGTCGCTGCTGCCGCAGGCCACGAGGGTGGCCGCGAGCAGGCCCATGCCGCCGAGGGCGACCGCGCCGGAGCGCATACGGCGCTGATTGGTGCTGCTGCTGTCCATGTCTGCTGCTCCCCCTGGGGCCTGGCGTGCTGCCGACAGAGTAGAGCGGTGGCCCCGGCCGATGGAATCCGGCCGCCGTGAGATCCGTGACCTAGAGTCAGTTCGTGCTCATTGGGATGGTTTGCGCACTCGGTGCGGCGGTGTGCTTCGGTACGGCGTCCGTTCTGCAGGCGGTCGCGGCGCGGGCGGCGGAGCCGGGCTCGGGGTCCGGGGTGGACGCGGCCCTGTTCCTGCGCGCCGTACGGCAGTGGCGGTACCTGCTGGGTCTCGGCCTCGACGCGGTCGGCTTCGTCCTCCAGATCATCGCGCTGCGCCATGTCCCGATCTACGCGGTGGGGGCCGCGCTGGCCGCGAGCCTGGCGGTGACGGCGGTGGTCGCGGCGCGGCTGCTGCGGGTGCGGCTGGCCCGGACCGAGTGGGCTGCGGTGTGGGTGGTGTGCGCGGGGCTGCTGATGCTCGGGCTCGCCGCCGGGGAGGAGGGCTCGGGCACCGGGTCGCTCGCGCTGGAGCTGGGGCTGCTGGCGGTGGCCGGACTGGTGCTGGTGGTCGGCGCGGTGGCGGGGCGGCTCCCGGACGGGCCGCGGGCACTGGTCCTGGGCCTCGCCGCGGGGACGGGCTTCGGGGTGGTCGAGGTCTCGGTGCGGCTCATCGACTCCCCGTGGGACCTGCGCAACCCGGCCCTGTACGCACTCCTGCTGGGCGGCGGCGCGGCCTTCCTGCTGCTCACCTCCGCGCTCGCGCGCGGCTCGGTGACGGCGGCGACGGCGGGCATGGTCCTCGGCGAGACGATCGGCCCGGCGGTGGTGGGCGTGGCCTGGCTCGGCGACCGCACCCGCGAGGGCCTGGCCTGGCTGGCGGTGACGGGCTTCGTGGTAGCGGTCGCCGGCTCCCTGGCCCTGGCCCGCTTCGGCGAACCGGCCCCTCCGTCCCCGGGAGGGTGACCAGGGCGATTGTCTTGGCCCGTCTGCCAGCTGCGGCCCGTCGTGCCGGGGCTCCGCCCCGAGCCCCGGCAGCCGGGCCGCGGGCAGCCCCGTCAGGGAAGGGCGGCGGCGAGGGCGGCCAGCGTCGGGGACCACGCGCTGTCAGACGGCGTCCCGTAGCCCACGACCACCGCATCCCGCGCGGGCAGCGCAACCGCCTCCGGGTGCCGGAAGCTCGACAGGCCGTGCAGGGCCACGCCGGCCGGGCCCGCCTGCAAACCCGGTCGGCCGGTCAGCCGGTCAGCCCGTCGGCCGGAACGCGGCCAGAGCCGCCGCGTGGTGCTCCTGCGTGACCTGCCACTCGGCGGCCGGGCCCGCGGTCAGCACCGCCCACTTGCCGCCGTCCGACGCGAACAGGACGCGTTCGACGCCGCGCCGCAGCCCGTGCGACTCATCGCTGTCGTACTGGTAGACGAGCTCGGCCGCCCCGGAGCCGCCGGGGACCGGGCCGACGCGCACCTCCTGGTACCCCCGGGTGGCGCTCCGCAGGTAGCCGGAGGCCTGGGTGACCGCTTCGAGCGGGCTGAGCTCCGGCTCCGAGACCCGGAAGACCTGGATCAGCGCGGTCCGGTCGGCCGAGCGGTAGAAGACCCCTTCCTTGAGCTCTTCCCGCACCCAGCCCGCCGGGACGGCGACGGTGAAGCCCGCCGGGTCCTGCTTGGTCTCGTGGGCCCCCGCCCCTGTCCCGGGCCCGGTGCCGGTCGGACTCGGACTCGGGCCCGGACTGCGACTCGTACCGGTCCCGCCCGTCGGGGAGCCGGAGGCAGTGGGCGATCCCGTCCCGGACGGTTCCCCGCCGGACCAGGACGGCGTGCCCGAGGCCACCGTCCCGTTCTTCCCCGCGCGGTTCGCGTCGTCCGTGTCACGGGCCAGGAACCACACCGCCCCGGCGCCGATCGCGACGGAGGCGACCGCGATGCCCGCCGTCACCGGAGTCCGCCACCGGCCGCGCGGCCCGCCGGAGGGCGGCAGGTGACCGGGCTGCGGCGGTACGGGCGGCGGGTATCCGGGGTCGGAGCCGTACGGCGGCTGCGGCGCGGTCGGCGCCCCGTACGGGGGCGGGGCCGGCGCCCCCGGCCCGAGCGGGTCGTACGGCGGCGCGCCCGACGGCTGCGGCGGAACCGGCGGCAGGCCCGGCGGCGGCCCGGCCGGCGGCCCCGCCGGGGCCTGGTCCACCACCCAGCGCTGAGCCTGGGCGTCCCAGCGGCGCGGCCCGGACGGCGGCTGTGCCGGAGCCACGGCTCAGCCCCCCAGCGCGCCGAGCAGGCTGCCCAGGGCAGCGGCCGCGCTCACCGACTCCACCAGCGGAGCCCACCGCGCCAGCGCCGCGCGCAGCCGGGCGGGCAGCCCGGGGCGGATCGTCTCGGCGCCTTCCAGCTGCTCGGCGATCCCGTCCAGTTCGGCGTCGAGGGCGGTTCGGTCGGCGCCCCGGGGTGCCTCCCGTACGAGCGCCTCGCGCAGGGTGAGCACCGCCTCCAGCAGCTGCGCCGCGTCGGGTGCGCTCGCTCCCGTACCGCCGTGGTGGACGGTGTTGGTGTTGTTGGAGCCGCCGAAACTGACGGCGCTGTCGTGGAAGCTGCCGATCCGCACTCCGGGCTCCGGCCCGCTGCCGCTCCCGCTTCCGCTATCTGTCGCCATGGCTCCCCCTGTGTGTGCTGTTGTGGTTGCCGCTGCCGCCGAAGCTGGCCGCGCTGCCGTACATCGCCCCCACGTACGTGGCGCCTTCGGCGAGGTAGATGCCGGCGCGCTGCGCGAACGCCTCGGTGTGCCAGCCGCCTTCGTGCAGGACCAAGGTAATACCGGCGACGACCCGGTCCTGAATGGTCTTCAAGTACCTGTCGAGGTCCATGAGATGGAACAGCGAGCCGTTGTCCTGCGAGGCGAGTTCGCGCACGGACACGCGCGGTCCCTCCGGCCGGGCCCCGCGGTGACCGCCGGCCGCGATCTTCACCCAGCTCGCGATGCCGCGGCCCAGGGTGACGAGAGAGGCCGTGAAGGATCCGGGGGTGTGGCGCAGGGCCCAGACCGCCTTCCCGAACCGGTTGTTGTTCAGGTAGCGGTGGGCGTCCGCGTCGGCGTTGTGGAAGGCGACGTGGACGGGCAGCAGCACGTGCGGCGCCAGCTCCACCATCATCATGCCGCCCTGGGTGTGGACCCGTACGAACAGGGTGACGACCATGTTCTCGTCCCAGCCGCCGACGCGGATGCGCAGGAAGTGCCGGCGGCGTTCGCCGCCCTCCTCGATGGCCACGGCCCGGTGCGTCTCGAAGTCCGCCCGCAGGTGCGGGCCTTCGTCGCGGTGCCCCAGCCCGTCGCCGGGCAGGAACACGCACTGGTCGACGACCAGCTCTTGCATCCGGTCGAATACGGCGGCCTGGGCCTCGGGGGACCCGTGCGGCGAGGGCACCCGCAGCCGCTCCACCAGCGGGACGATCCCCTCCAGGATGCGGGCGTTGGTGAGCGGCTCCGGTGTGGTGCCGGCGGGCAGGTCCTCGCGGGGGCGCAGTTCGAAGCACTGCTGCCAGGGGCGGTAGGCCTGACCGGCCCCGGCGAAGGGGTCGTTGATGTCGTACATGATCAGCGGCGAGTGCTGCTCGTCGATGATGCGCCGCCGCACCCGCGCGAACCGTACGTTCACCTCGACCTCGGCGGGATCGGCCGGCCGGTGGGCGTACCGGTCCCGGTTGAGGTCGTTGGCGATGGTCCGGGCGACGTACCCGCGCTGGAGGCCCACGACGGTGACGACCGCGGCGAAGACGGCCGGCACCCACCCGATGACGAATCCGGTCGCCGCGCCCCCGATGCCCTGCGAGAAGATCAGGGCGCCGAGGCCGACCGGACCGCCGAGCGTGTCGTCGAAGGCGCCGAGCAGGGCCAGCCAGATCCCGAGGACCAGGATCACGATGACGGCCAGGTTCCACCAGGCGTAGATCCGCACCACGACGGACAGGAGGCGCGCCAGCAGGCCGGACCGCGCCCTGAGCCAGCCGGCGAGGCTCAGCAGCAGGAACGGGACGAGCAGCAGCGCGAGGGCGCCCCCGGTCAGGACGGAACCCACGAACCAGGCGCCGAGTACGCCGAGCGCCCAGCCGAGTTCGGCGCGGCGGGCGCGGAGGGCGTGGGCGAGGACGCGTGAGGCGTCGAACCCGTAGGAGGGCGCGACGATCCGCTCCTCGTGGATGTACAGCTCCTTGATCACCCGATCGCGGTACCCGGCGTCGAGGTAGGTGCCCGCGCACAGGAAGCGGCCGGCCTCGCTGAACGCGGGTTCGACGGGGGGACGGCCGCGGTGGAGGTCGTCCTGCCGCCCGCCGGTGGGCTGAGGGGGAATCGGGCTCTCGGTCACCGACCGACCTTAGATTTCCCCTACATCATTCGACAGGCGTAAACACGCCAAAGCGCCCCGGCCGGTTGGGGCCGGGGCGCTTGGGTCCGCGCTTCCCGCCGAGGTGTTCGCACTCCTCGGCGGGAAGGACGGATCAGATCAGGCCGAGCTCGCGGACCGCGTCGCGCTCCTCCGACAGCTCCTGGACGGAGGCGTCGATGCGGGTGCGGGAGAACTCGTTGATGTCCAGGCCCTGGACGATCTCGTACTTGCCGTCCGTGCAGGTGACGGGGAAGGAGGAGATCAGACCGGCCGGGACGCCGTAGGAGCCGTCCGACGGGATGCCCATCGAGGTCCAGTCGCCCTCGGCGGTGCCGTTGACCCAGGTGTGCACGTGGTCGATGGCGGCGTTGGCGGCCGAGGCGGCCGAGGACGCGCCACGCGCCTCGATGATCGCGGCGCCGCGCTTGGCGACGGTCGGGATGAAGGTGTCGGCGAGCCACTGCTCGTCGCTGACGACCTCGGCGGCGTTCTTGCCGGCGATCTCCGCGTGGAAGATGTCCGGGTACTGGGTCGCCGAGTGGTTGCCCCAGATGGTGAGGCGCTTGATGTCGGAGACGGCGGCGCCGGTCTTCTGCGCGAGCTGCGAGATCGCGCGGTTGTGGTCCAGGCGGGTCATCGCGGTGAAGCGCTCGGCCGGTACGTCCGGGGCGGCGGCCTGCGCGATGAGCGCGTTGGTGTTGGCCGGGTTGCCCACGACCAGGACCTTGATGTCGTCCGCGGCGTTCGCGTTGATCGCGGCGCCCTGCGGCTTGAAGATGCCGCCGTTGGCGGAGAGCAGGTCGCCGCGCTCCATGCCCTTGGTGCGCGGGCGGGCGCCCACGAGCAGCGCGACGTTGGCGCCGGCGAAGCCCTGGTTCGGGTCGTCGAAGATGTCGATGCCCTTGAGCAGCGGGAAGGCGCAGTCGTCGAGCTCCATGGCGGTGCCCTCGGCGGCCTTCATGCCCTGGGGGATCTCCAGAAGACGGAGCTTGACCGGCACGTCCGCGCCGAGCAGGTGACCGGAGGCGATGCGGAAGAGCAGCGCGTAGCCGATCTGGCCGGCGGCGCCGGTGACGGTGACATTCACAGGAGTGCGGGTCATGGCCTTCTCCGTTTAGACAGCTGGCGGTGGGGCGTCCCTGCCCCATGTGCTGGAGGACGCCGCTCCCCTGTAAATCTTGACGTGAAGAGACATCCGCGGTCAGGCTATCCGACCCGGAAGCGGGCCAACCCCCGGGTCCCTGTGGTGCGTGGCACACGGACCCCGCCGTTTCGAAGGCGGAGCCGGTTCCAGGACCCCCGTTCGTCCCCCGTTTCGCCTACTCGACCAGAAGGACGCGGCCCGTCCGGTGGCCCTCGATCGACTTGACGCAGGCGTTCGCCGTGCGGCCCACCGGCACCGGGTCGAATCCCGCGAAGGTGTCCCCGTACGCGTCGAGGGACTCCTCGAAGACGGTGGGGCTGACGGCGTTGATGCGCCGGCGGCCGGGCAGTTCGATGGCCGCGGCCCGTACGAAGGCCTCGACCGCGCCGTTGGCGAGGGCGGCCACGGCGCCGGTGAGCAGGGGCTCGCGGGCCAGGGGTTCACCCCGCTCATCGGGCACGAGTGCGGGGACCTGCGGGCCGGGCTGTGGCTCGTGGCCACCGGACGGGCCGTGTCGATGCTGCCGAAGCTGCTGCGCGACGCCCCGCCGCCCGGCGCCGCCGTACGGGAGCTGCCCGGCCCGGGCGGACGCTGGACGCACTCGTCCGGGCGGGCACGGAGACCCAGTCGGCCGACGCGGCCGCCCTGGCCGCGCTCACGGCGCTTACGGCGCTTACGGCGCCCACCGCACCGGCCGCCTCACCGCACGGTGAAGCGGACCGCGCTCTCCAGGAACGGGATCTCCAGCAACGGCTTGGGCTCGATCACCAGCGCGAGCAGCGTGATCGCCACGCCCAGCAGCCCGTACGTGATCATGTCCGTGAAGCGGGAGCGCACCGCGAGCATCCCCACCGAGGGCAGCACGCGCCGCATCACGGAGGCGGCGATCAGGGCCACGCCGATCGCCAGGCAGCCGAGCTTCGGATGCCCCACCGCGGTGGCCAGCAGCCCGGCCGCGGTCGCGGCGAGCACACTGAGCATCGGCCACTGACGGGCGGGCGTGGACACGGCCCCCGGGACGGCGCGGCCGCTGCCCTCGGGACGGGCGGTGTCGCGGGTGATGGACGGGAAGCGGCGGGACCGGCGCGCCTCGTCCGCGGGCGCGGCGATCGCGCCGGCCGGGCCGGCCGCGCCCGGGGTGACGGGCGTGACCGGATCGCCGGAGGGGACGGGCGTGCCGTTCGCCGCGGCCGCGCCGCCGCCGCCCGCGCGCCCGGAGTGCTCCGCGTCCCGTTCAGCCTGCACTGGTGGTCCGTTCCGCCGCCTCGACGACATTGACGAGTAGCTGGGCCCGGGTCATCGGGCCGACTCCGCCCGGGTTCGGGGAGATCCACTCGGCCACCTCGGCCACGCCGGGGTGCACGTCACCGACGATCTTCCCGTCCTGGTCGCGGCTGACGCCCACGTCGAGCACGGCCGCGCCCCGCTTCACGTCCTCCGGCTTGACCAGGTGCGGGACGCCGGCCGCCGCGACGATGATGTCCGCCTGGCGCAGCAGCCCGGAGAGGTCGCGCGTACCGGTGTGGCAGAGCGTCACGGTGGCGTTCTCGGACTTGCGGGTGAGCAGCAGGCCGATGGAGCGCCCCACGGTGATCCCGCGGCCGAGGACGACCACGTGCGCGCCGTTGATCCCGACGCCGTGGTGGCGCAGCAGTTCGACGATCCCGTACGGGGTGCAGGGCAGCGGGCCCGGCTCGTTCAGCACCAGCCGGCCGAGCGACATGGGGTGCAGGCCGTCGGCGTCCTTCAGCGGATCCATCAGCTCCAGGACCCGGTTGGTGTCGATGCCCTTGGGGAGCGGGAGTTGGACGATGTAGCCGGTGCAGTCCGGGTTGGCGTTGAGCTCCCGTACGACCGCCTCGATGTCCTCCTGGGAGGCCGTGGCGGGCAGTTCGCGCTGGAGGGAGGCGATGCCGACCTCGGCGCAGTCCTTGTGCTTGCCGTTGACGTACCAGCGGCTCCCGGGATCGTCCCCGACCAGCAGGGTGCCGAGGCCGGGGGTGATGCCCCGGGCCTTCAGGGCCGCCACGCGGGCGGTCAGTTCGGACTTGATCGCGGCGGCGGTGGCCTTGCCATCGAGAATCTGGGCGGTCATGACCCCATCCTCCCGGATGAGGTGGCCCCGGTTCCAGTCAAGGCGCTCGCCGGTGTGCAGGGTTCATTGCACTTGCACAACAAGTGACCGGCCGCTCCGTAACGAACTGGACAAGCCCCGGCCGCAGGACGACGATGAAACGACTGAGTGCCGCGGGCAGTGCCGGGGGGCGGACCGCACCGTGCAGGATTCCTCCGCGCTCATGCCGTGCGTCCCCGCACTTCCACGGAGGAACACCCCAAGATGAGCTTCGGCGACCCGCACAATCCGTACGGACAGCAGCCGCCCCAGGCCCCGCAGGGCCAGCCCGGCTACGGCTACCCGCAGCAGGCTCCGCAGGGCGGCTACGCCTACCCCCAGCAGGCCCCGCAGGCGTACCCGGGCGGTCCCGTCGGATACCCGGGCGCCCCGTTCCACGAGATGCCCGGCGGCGCGAAGGCGGCCCGCGTCATCCTCTTCATCATCGGCGGCCTGCAGGTGCTGGGCGGCCTGTTCTTCATCATCGGCGGCGCCGTGTTCGCCGCGGCGCTCTCGGACTCCAGCTACTCCAGCTCCACGGAGGACGCGGGGGCCATCGCCGGCACCGTGGGCGTCGTCATCGGCCTCTTCTTCATCGGCCTGGCCCTGTGGCCCATCCTGACCGCGGCCAAGATGGCCAAGGGCCGCGGCGGCGTCCGCGTCTCCGGCATCATCTACGGATCGCTGCAGGTCCTCTTCGCCGCTGTCGGCCTGCTCGGGAACATGGTCGCGCTCAGCGCCGACGAGCACACCCCGGCCGGCTTCACCCTGATCGCCGCACTGCCGTCCCTGGTCTCTCTCGCCCTCGGCATCACGGTCATCGTGGGCCTCGCGAAGGCGGGCGACTACTTCCGGCGCCCCCAGTACTGAGCCCTCCCACGCACACGGCGAAGGCCGCGTCCCGCACTGCGGAACGCGGCCTTCGCCGTCGGCCGGGTACCGGTGATCAGTGGAAGAAGTGCCGGGTCCCGGTGAAGTACATGGTCACGCCGGCCTTCCGCGCGGCCTCGACGACCAGCTCGTCACGGACCGAACCGCCCGGCTGGACCACGGCCTTGATGCCCGCGGCCGTCAGGATCTCCAGCCCGTCCGGGAAGGGGAAGAAGGCATCGGACGCGGCGTACGAGCCCTGCGCGCGCTCGGCGCCCGCCCGCTCGACGGCGAGCTTCGCCGAGTCGACGCGGTTGACCTGGCCCATGCCGACGCCGACCGAGGCGCCGTCCTTGGCGAGCAGGATCGCGTTGGACTTGACGGCCCGGCAGGCCTTCCACGCAAAGGCCAGCTCGGCGAGCTCGGCCTCGGAGAGGGCGTCGCCGGTGGCGAGGGTCCAGTTGGCCGGGTCGTCGCCCTCGGCCTGGAAGACGTCGGACTGCTGGAGCAGCGTGCCGCCCGAGATCGGCTTGAGGTCGCCCGGCTGGTGCGGGGTGCCGTCGACCTTCAGGACGCGGATGTTCTTCTTCTTGGCCAGTACCTCGACCGCGCCGTCCTCGTAGGCGGGGGCCGCGATGACCTCGGTGAAGATCTCGGCGACCTGCTCGGCGAGCTCGACGGTCACCGGGCGGTTGACGGCGATGACGCCGCCGAAGGCCGACAGCGGGTCGCAGGCGTGCGCCTTGCGGTGGGCGGCGGCGACGTCCGCGCCGACCGCGATGCCGCACGGGTTGGCGTGCTTGATGATCGCGACGCAGGGCTCGTCGTGGTCGTAGGCGGCGCGGCGCGCGGCCTCGGTGTCCACGTAGTTGTTGAAGGACATCTCCTTGCCGTGCAGCTGCTCGGCGTTGGCGAGCCCGCCCGGCTGCCCGTCGGTGTAGAGCGCGGCGGCCTGGTGCGGGTTCTCGCCGTAGCGCAGGGTCGACTTGCGCTCCCAGGCGCCCGCGAGGAACTCCGGCAGGACCGCCTCCGGCTCCGGCGCGTACGCGTTCGTGAACCAGGAGGCCACGGCCACGTCATAGGCGGCGGTGTGCTGGAAGGCCTCGGCCGCCAGCCGCTTGCGGGCGGTGAGGTCGAAGCCACCGCCCTGGGCCGCGGCGATCACGTCGGCGTAGCGCTCGGGGCTGGTGACGACGGAGACCGACGGGTGGTTCTTGGCGGCGGCGCGGACCATCGAGGGACCGCCGATGTCGATCTGCTCGACGCACTCGTCGGGAGTGGCACCCGACTGGACGGTGGCCAGGAACGGGTACAGGTTGACGACCACCAGGTCGAAGGGCTCGACGCCCAGCTCGGCGAGCTGGTTGCGGTGGTCCTCCAGGCGCAGGTCGGCGAGGATGCCGGCGTGCACGCGCGGGTGCAGGGTCTTGACGCGGCCGTCCAGGCACTCGGGGAAGCCGGTCAGCTCCTCGACCTTGGTGACGGGCACCCCGGCCGCGGCGATCTTCGAGGCGGTGGAGCCGGTGGAGACGAGCGCGACGCCCGCCTCGTGCAGCCCGCGGGCCAGCTCTTCCAGTCCCGTCTTGTCGTAGACGCTGATGAGCGCACGCCGGATCGGCCGCTGGGTCGTGGTCGGGTCGTTGCTCGCTGCGATGTCTGCGGCGGTCACTGGATTGTTACCTTTCGTCCCTCAATGCGGTAGCCGTGCCGGGCCAGGCGCCCCACGACATCGACGAGCAGCTGGCGCTCGACTTCCTTGATGCGCTCATGGAGAGCGGCTTCGTCGTCCTCGTCCCTGACCTCGACCACACCCTGGGCGATGATCGGACCGGTGTCCACGCCGCTGTCCACGAAGTGGACCGTGCAGCCGGTGACCTTCGCGCCGTAGGCGAGCGCGTCCCGTACGCCGTGCGCTCCGGGGAAGGCGGGGAGGAGGGCGGGGTGGGTGTTGATGAACCGGCCGCCGAAGCGGTCGATGAACTCCTTGCCCACGATCTTCATGAATCCGGCGGACACGACGAGGTCCGGCGCGTGGGCGCCGGTGGCCTCCGTGAGGGCGGCGTCCCACTCCGCACGGCTCGCGTAGTCCTTGACCGGGCAGACGAAGGTGGGGATCCCGGCCTTCTCCGCCCGCTCCAGGCCGGCGATGCCCTTGCGGTCGGCCCCCACGGCGACGACTTCGGCGCCGAAGCCCTCGGATCCGCCGGGATGGGCGTCGATGGCGTCGAGCAGGGCCTGGAGGTTGGTGCCGGAGCCGGAGACCAGCACGACCAGGCGGGAGGCGGCCATGGGAGGCCCTTTCTCGCGGGAATTGCGGTGTTCGTCTTTGTGTGGTCATACGAAACTTCGGGGTACCGATATACGGGGAACCATACGAAGCCACCGACCGCCTGCAACGATACCGGCACACCGGACGGCCCCCGAGGGACGGGGGGACGGCCGGGCGGTAGCGTCTGGCATACAAGTCGCAAACTGGCCTCACCTCGACACGACGTCACCACGACGTCCCTGACACAGGGGAAGAAACACACCCGATGCCGGACCGCCGTCAGCCCGACTCCCCCACCGACGACAACCCCTTCGCGGCACCGCCGGAAGGCCGGCCCGACCAGCCCTGGCAACCGCGCAACGGCGGTGACGGCGGGAACGGGGAGGGCCCGGGGGATTCCGACGGCCGGCGGGGCCCGGCGCGCTGGGACCCGACGGACCCGATCCAGCGCCGTGCCCGCTATGCGCTGCTGGCCGGCATGTGGGGCTTCTTCTTCGGGATCTTCGGCATCCCGTCGGTGGGCCTGCTGCTGGGCGCGCTCGCCCTGTACTGGGGGATCAGCGCCCTGCGCGGCAAGCCCGCGGCGGCGGCCGCCCCCGGCGCCCCCACCGGCCTGGACGCCCTCGGCCCGGCGGCCCGCCCCCAGCGCACGGCGGCGGTGAGCGGCCTGGTCACGGCCTCACTGGCGATCCTGCTGGCGATGAGCTCGTACGGGCTGCAGCTCGCGTACAAGGACTTCTACGTCTGCCGCGACGAGGCCCTCACGAAGTCCGCGGAACTCCAGTGCAACTCCCTCCTCCCGGACAACGTCCTGGGCGACGTCCTCAAGGTCCGCCAGTAGCCTCGCCGGCCACATCCACCAACGCCGGCACATCCAGCCCCGCCGGCGTTTGAGGCGCGGGGTCCGGGGCGGCGCCCCGGGAACGGCGCCGCACCCGGCTCAGACGGGCGGCTTCCGCCGGGCCAGCACCCGCGCCCCCACCACCGGCGGAGCCAACGGTGGGGCCGAGGGCCCGGCCGGCGGCACCGGCTTCGCCGCGATCAGGATCGGCGTCAGATCCAGCCCCCGCCCGGACACGACGGTCACCGCCCGAGGCGCCCGAGGCGCCCGCGCAACAGGCGCCTCGGCAGCGGAAGCCGCCACCGCAGCCACCACAGGCACCGGCTCGGCCCCGATCTCCGGAATCAGCGTCCCCGCGGCCCTCCGCATCGCCGCCCACCGAAGCTCCCGCATCCCGCTGTCGTGCCACCGGTCGTCCACCACCTCGTCCACGTCCAGCGCGGACAGCGCGTCGAGCGCGGCCAACCCCCTGGCCGGCCGGTTCCGCCAGGCGTGCACCGCCACCGCGACCGGCACCGCCAGCAGCAGCGTCCACGCGCACGCCGCCGCCCCGGTGGCCCACCACACCGGCCCGAAGCCGGACAGCCGCCGCGAGCCCAGCGGCCCCGCCGAGGCCGCCGCGAGCCCGGTCATGATCAGCCCGCAGACCACCGCGCCCAGCGCCGCCGTCAGCGCGGTCTCCCCGTACGAGACCTCACGCGCCCGGCGGACCGCGAACCAGCCCACCGCCAGCCCGGCGATCACCGGCACTCCGGCGACCGCCCAGGTCAGCGGGGTCCCGGGCCCCTCGGGCGGGACCGCCGCCAGCAGCGGGAACGGGGGCAGCCCGGGCTGGCCCGCGAAGCCGAGCGGTGTGGCGGTGGCGTCGGCGCCGAGGGCGAAGCCGGGCCCGAGGGCGTAGGCCGCACCCCAGACGGTGGCGTTCGGCACCAGCGCGAGCGCGAGCAGCAGGACCGCGAACCGGCCCGACCACACCTCGGTCAGCGACAGGAACGAGGTCTGCACCTCCGTACCGTGCCAGGCGAGCGAGGCACCGACGAGCAGCGCGCCACCGCCGAGCAGGACCAGCGCCCCGCCCGCTCCCGCCCGCAGCGCCAGCGCGTACCGGGGGCGCACGACGGCTCTCCGCACGCCCCCCGGCAGCCAGGACGGCAGCGGCCCGAGCGGACGCCCCCTGGCCCCCCACACCCCGCCCAGGGCGGCGAGCACGGCGACCAGCGGGACGTGCCAGGCCGCGCTGATCGGGTCGGCCGGCATGGGCCCGCCGGCCGCGTACACCGTGGCGAGGGCCCCGACGGTGAGGTACCCGCAGAGCACGGCCGAGAACACGGCGCCGGCGGGCAGCACCTCCTCATCCTCCTCCTCGGCGCTTCCCAGCCGGGCGGCCCGCCGCATCAGGAGCACCGGCAGGGCGACGAGGAGCAGAGGCGTCAGGCCGACGGGCGCGGGCACGCCGGACAGGGTCTCGTACCGCACCAGCTCCGTCCCGTGGGCGAGGAGCCACAGCCCGGCGGCGAGGTGGAGCGCGCCGCCGGGGCCGCTGTCGGGGTAGGGGGAACTGATCCACAGCACGATGACGAGCACGGCGAGGAAGCCGAGCCCGAGTCCGGCCGCCACGGCGCCGCCCGCCACACATGCCGCGGCGGCGGGCGAACGGCGCCGCGCGCCGGCTCGCGGGGCCGCCGGCAACGAGGTCTCGCGTTCGGTCACTTGGGTCACCCCGCCATGGTGCCAACGACACGCGCTATGGACGGGTAACAGGCGAATGTCCGTGGTGTCGCTCAATATACGTTTATGTACTTTTTCGCCCAGAGCGGTCGGGTCGCGGGGAGTGTGGCATGACACGCAACGTCGATACGGCCTCCTCATCGGCCCCGGAGCTGAGCCTGCCCGCCAGCAAGGAGCGGCGCAGGCTGCGCGAAGCGGCCGATCTGACGCACGAGCAGGTCGCGGCGGCGGTGGGCGTCACCGCGGCGACGGTCCGCTCCTGGGAAACGGGCCGCACGGACCCCCGCGGCCGCAACCGCGAGGCGTACGCGGCCTTCCTGGCCGCCCTCGCGGCCCCCGCGACCGCCCCGGACCACGCCGACACCACGTCAGACGGCCCTGCCGGGACGGCGTCCGCGGCCGAGACGCCCCGGACGGAGCAGCCGGCCGCGCCCGCGTCGGCGGACGCGCCCGCCGAGCCCGTCGCGCCCCCCGCGCACCCGGCCGCGGTCCCGATGGCAGGCCCGGTCGCGGACTTCGACGCCCTCTACGACCACGCCGCCCCCGCCCTGGCCCGGCAGACCTACCTGCTCACCGGCCGCCGGACCCTCGCCCTGAAGGCCGTGGAGCGCGCGTTCACCCGCGCCTGGGCCCGGTGGCCCGAGGTGGCCACCGACCCGGACCCGGTGGGCTGGGTGCGCGCGGTCGCGTACGACTACGCCCTCTCCCCCTGGCACCGGTTCCGGCGCGCCCACCGCCGGCAGGACGCGCCCCCCGCCGATCCCGCCGACCGCATCCTGCTCACCGCCGTGCTCGCGCTGCCCCCGCGCCACCGCCGGACCGTCATGCTCTACGACGGCGTCGGCCTCGACCTTCCCGACACCGCCGCCGAGACCGAGGCCAGCACCCCCACCGCCGGCATCCGCCTCGTGCACGCGCACGCCGAACTCGCCGACCGGATCCCCGAGCTGGCCGAGGTACCGCCCGAGAAGCAGTCCGCGCTGCTGCGCGACCTGTTCACCGCGCTGCGGCCGGCCGCCCCGCTCGACCCGCGCCCCGCGGCGGCCGTACGGGGCGGCGGTGAGCGGCGCGTACGGCTGTGGAGCCGCGGGGCCCTCGGGCTGACCGCGGTGATCGCCACCGCCACCGGCTACACCGCCATGACCGCGCCCACCCACTACGAGCCGCCGCAGTCACCCGGCCAGAGCGTCTCCGGCGTGCCCCCGCTGAGCGGCCCCCAGCGGCTCACCGAACCGCGCCGGCAGCTCCAGGAGAAGCTGCGCGCCGATCCGGAGGCCGGGCCGGCCAGGATCGCCCCGAAGGCCGAATGAGAACGGGCGTGGGGGGGGGGGGGGGGGGGGGGGGGGGGGGGGGGGGGGGGGGGGGGGGGGGGGGGGGGGGGGGGGGGGGGGGGGGGGGGGGGGGGGG
>NZ_JBVHWW010000036.1:0-84607 GCF_055563995.1 Streptomyces sp. NPDC029164
GCGGCCGAGACGGCGAACATCGAGAAACGCTGCTTCCGAGAAGTGCGAGCCATGAGGATTACTCCAAATAAAGGGGGGTGGGGGGAAGATTCGAAAGACTGTGCCGAAATGTCTGGTTTGTCCTTCTGTTAAAAGACTGACCTCCGCACTTCACGACGCTGTCCGCCGACTGTCACAGCCGCGTGACAGGCCCCCTCCCCCTCCCCCCTTCACCCGGTTCCGGTCACGCCTGAGCGGACGGGGTCTGGGCCGGGAGCGTGGCGAGGTCGCCCAGGGCGCGGGCCGCCGGCGCCGGGTCGACCAGCCACTTCAGATGGCTGCCCTCCAGCGTGCGGACGTCGTACGGGTTGTCCGGCGTCAGCTCGTCGCCCTCGCGGATCAGCCGGTCCTGGAGGGCGAGGGGCAGGCTCGCGTCGTCGGCCAGGCGGATGTAGGTCCTCGGGATACGGCCCCAGGTGGCGGCCTGGGCCCGGTCGGCGGAGCCGCCGGCGTCCAGGTTCTCGTCGGGCTGGAAGGTGTTCAGGAAGGCGAGGAACTGCTCGTCGGTGCCGTCGGCGAAGAAGGCCGCCTTGAACGCCGCGAGCGAGTCCGGATTCGCGGTGCGGAAGTTGACGCGGAGCAGGCCGAGGTCGGCGGGGTTCCCGGCCAGCGCCGAGGCGAAGGCGGCGGGGTCGACCCCGGCCATCTCCGGCTCGGCGTAGTAGTCGCCGACGTCGAGGCGGACCGGGCACCAGGCCGAGACGTAGACGATGCGGTCGATCAGGTCCGGGCGCGCGTTGGCCGCGGCCGTGGCCGTGATGCCGCCGCGGCTGTGGGCGACGAGGATCACGGGGCCGTTGCGCTTGGCCCGCTCCAGGATCCCGATCAGGTGCGCGGCGTTGTCGGCGAGCGTGACGCCCTTGATCGAGCCGGGGGCGGTGGCGAGGCCTTCGGGGTTCTGCGGCGCCTGGTAGGCGGGGGTGAAGGTCGCCCGGAAGCCGTGGCCGGGCAGGTCGACGGCGACCGAACGGTGCCCGAGGAGGCCGAGCTCGGCCTGGAGGGGCGCGAAGGAGAAGGAGTTCGCGAAGGCTCCGTGGACCAGTACGTACGTCGGTTGCATCTGTGTGCTCACTTTCCGGCCGCCGCGGTTCGGCGTCGGCCATGGCGGGTTCCCGGCTCGGCGAGCCGGCTCAGGGCCGAGGAGCGGGTCGCTCGGCCCTGTGCGGTCAACGGCTGCGCCGGGCGGGCAAGGGGGTGGGACATCGTTGCCGGCGGCCCTACGCGATCAGTGCGATGTCCGGCGCAGGACCAGGCAGAGGAAGCCGAAGCTGTCCCGGTAACCGTGCAGCCACTCCGTGCGCTGGGTGGTGGCCGTCTCCAGTACCTGTGCGGCGGCCGGATCGTCGGGGTGGTCCAGAGCCCATGCGGCGAGCGTGCCCCAGCAGGCCCACTCGTAGGCGTCCAGCTCACTGCGGGTGCTGACATGGCCGTGGACGGGGGTCCATCCGTCGGCGACGACGAGGTCCACCGTGGTCGCCAGGTCGGCGAGGTCGCCGAACATCTCGACGGCCTCGGGTGACGGGGTACGGTCCCAGAACGACTCGCCGATCAGGACGCGGCCGCCGGGAGCCAGGTGCTCGCGGGCCGCCGCGAGGGTGGGGAGAAGACCGCCGAAGGCATGCGTGGCGCCGACGCTGATCACCAGGTCGAACGGCTGTGCGGAGACGTGGTCCGCGGCCTCCCGCAGGTGGAGGACCAGGCGCTCGTCGACTCCGAGTGCGCTCGCCGTCCGGCGGGCCCGTGTCAGGGCGGCTTCGGAGACGTCGACGCCCTCGGCGTGCAGCCGCGGGCGTGTGGCCAGGGCGCGCAGGAGCCATTCCGCGGTGCCGCATCCGAGGTCCAGGACGCGCTCGTCGCCCCGCGGCAGGCCGCGTTCGAGCAGCAGGGCCACCGATTCGTCGGCGAGCGGCGACTTTATCGGGTGGTCGGCGTGGGCGATCATGGAGATCAGTTCGCGGCTGACCGGCGCGGCGTGCCCCGTGTCGAGGAGCAGCTTCGCGGCGACCGCCGCCCCGTCGGTGCGGATCGTGTCGGCGACGGCTTTGGCCCGTGCTTGCGTCTCGGGGGTCAGGGCCGTGGTGAGTGCGGCCGACAGGGATGCGAAGGTCGGGGTGGGGCCGTCGTGTGCCGCGCCGATGCCCAGGTCGGCCACGCGGGCGGCCCAGTGCGGCTGGTCCACGAACTGGGGTACCACCACCTGGGGTGCACCGGCCTGGGCGGCGGTGGTCGTGGTGCCCGCGCCGCCGTGGTGGACGACGGCCGCGACCCGGCGGAACAGGCGCTGGTGGTTGACGTCGCCGACGGCGAAGCAGTCGTCCGCGTCGTCCGCCGGGCCCAGGTCTGCCCAGCCGCGGGAGACGAGCACGCGGCGGCCCTGCGCGCGGGCCGCCTCGACGGTGGTCCGGGCGATGTCGGTGGCCGTGCTCATGGGCATGCTGCCGAACCCGACGTACACGGGTGGGGTGCCGGCGTCCAGGAACGCCTCCAGGTCGGCGGGCAGGGGGCGTTCGTCGGGCAGGATCCACGCGCCGGTCTGCAGGAGGTCGAGGTTGGTCAGGTGCTGCCACGGGCCCAGGACCGGGTCCGCCGCCAGCCACGGCTGTTCGGTGAAGACGTGGTCGCGGACGTTGTCCACCGGGGCGAGGCCGATCGCCGTGCGGTGGGCGTTGAGGGGCTTGAGGTAGAGGGCGTTGACCTTCTGGGCGTCCAGGTCCCACAGGGCCTGGTGGTCGGTCAGGTCGGGCGGAGCCGGCGGGCCGGGGCGCGGCGACGGCCGGTAGTGCGCGGAGGGCATCTCGAACGGGTGGAAGCCGGCGTACACGTAGCGGATGCCCAGTTTCTCGGCCACGGAGCGGGCGCCGGCCGGCATGAGACCGCTCGCCACCAGCACGTCACAGCCCTCGGCCGCCCTGGCGACCGTGTCGAAGTGCGCGGCGACGAGCTCGGCCGCGAACGCGGCCGCGTCCGAGGGCGGTGCTCCCGTGCGCAGCGCGCGCACGTCGCGCCCGAAGGGCACCAGTTCCGCGCCGACGCCGGCCAGCAGTTCCGCGAACTCCTCGTCCGGTGGTGCGCACACGCGTACCTCGGCGCCGAGTGTGCGCAACTGGGCCGCCAGGGCCGCCAGCGGCGCGATGTCGCCGCGCGATCCGTACGCCATCAACAGCACGCGCATGTCGTGTTCCTCGTTTCTGTGGTGGGGGGAAGTGGCCTGTGGGTGAGGTCAGGTCGTGGGCAGGTCGAGCTGGAACTCGCGGGTGCGCCGGTAGGAGCGGAATGCACGCCGTCCGCCCCGGTGGCCAGCCAGGTCCGCCGGCGGCTGCCCGGGGCGGGCTGGGTGAGCTGGGCGTGGATCTGTCCGGGGGCGGGGGGCGGTGTTCCGGGCAGGTCGTGGGCCGTCGAGGCGGCGACGACCCGATGCCCTGCGGCGGCCTCGGCGGCCGAGGCGTGCCGGAGCTCGATGACGTGTACGGATTCGGGCAAGGTGAGGGCTTTCGTGGTCGGGGCGGGCCGGGGCGGTCGTCAGTCCGGCGGGGCGGCCGGGCGGTGGGGCGGTGGGGCGGCGGGGCGGCGGGGCGGCGGCTGATGAGGCGGTGTCAGGCCGTGGTGCCCGGACTCCAGCGGTCGAGCACGGCGTACGCCGGGATCCACCGGGTGGTGCAGGCGGTGTACGCGGGTGCGGGCAGTCGGGCGAGGAGCCTCTTCGCTGTCGGTGTGTCGGCGCCGTCCAGCAGCCACGGCAGCAGCAGCGGTGCGTCCCTGCCGATGTGCCGGGCCTGGACCCGGCCGAAGTGGCTCCCCTGCTCGGCTGTCAGCTCCCGTCGGACCAGCGGGAGGGCCGCTTCCTCCTCGTGCTTGAGGTGGCCGGCCAGGCCGCGGGTGAGCGCGTCGGCGAGCTGGCCCAACCGCAGCGAGCCGGCGCCGGGGTCGGTCAGCGCGCCGTCGATGGCCTCGATCACCGGGGTGATGGCGGCGTGTTCGGCCTCCATGACCTCCAGCAGCGCCAGGTCCTTCGGCCGGCCGGCCAGGTTCTGCCGCAGCGGCGGCCACAGTGCGTCGTCCTGGGCCGTGTGGTGGGCGTGGAGGGCCTTCTTGAAGAGCGTCCAGCCGGCAGCGGTGGCCAGCACCTGCCGCGGGTCACGGTCCGCGGCGGTGGTGACCCGGTCCAGGTGGGCCAGTTCCCGGCGCAGGGCCGTGTGCATCGCGTACGTCACGGTCAGGTCGATGACGTCGCTCATGGGCACACGAAGGGAGGGTCTTGCACGCGTGACTGCATGCCTTAAACGATCTTCCGGTTCGCACGTAAGATCAAGGAACACTTGTGCGCGGTTCGATAACCGCCGGGTTATCGATGGAGGGCCGGGGCCGGTGGAGCTGCGGGACATCGAGATCTTCCTGGTGCTGGCCGAGGAGCTGCACTTCGGCCGGACCGCGCAGCGGCTGCACGTCTCCCAGGCGCGCGTCAGCCAGGCCGTCAAGAAGCAGGAACGGCGCATCGGTGCCGAGCTGTTCGCCCGTACCAGCCGCACGGTGCGCCTGACGGAGGTCGGCCGCCAGTTCCGCGACGATCTGCAGCCGGTCTACGCGGGCCTGCACGAGTCGCTGGAGCGGGCCCAGTTGGCGGCCCGCGGCATCACCGCACAGCTCCGCGTTCACCTGATGCCGTTCAACGTCGTCGATCTGCACCCCTATTGGAAGGTGTTCCGGGCGCGGTACCCGCACTGGGGACTCCAGATCCGCCAGGCGACCTTCACCGATGTGTTCGGCCAGCTCCGCAGCGGTGCCATGGACGTCATCGTCGCCTGGCTGCCGGTGGAGGAACCGGACTTCACCGTCGGGCCGACCCTGTGCACCGATTCGCGGATCCTCGCGGTGGCCGCCGACCACCGGCTCGCGGAACGGGAGTCGGTGCCTCTGGAGCTGCTCGCCGACTTCCCTCACGGCACCGCCCGCGGCCTGCCGGACTACTGGGAGGACAGCTACCTGCCCTTCCACACCCCGCGGGGCCGGTCGATCGAGCGCATCTCGTCCGCGGCATCGGACAATGCCGATCAGCTGATCAACCACGTCGGCATGGGCGAGATCATCCACACCTTTCCCGGTCATGTCACCAGGCACTGGGGCATGCCGAACATCCGATGGCTTCCCCTGCCCGACATGGCGGCCATGCGCTTCGCCCTGGTGTGGCGGACCGAAGCCGAGAACGACCTCATCCGCGCTCTGGCCGGCACGGTACGAGACCTCGGCGTGTTCCGCTTCTGACGGGGCGGCTCATCCCTCCGGCGCCGCGGTCCCCCGGTCCAGTGCTGCCGAGACCGCGGCCATGAGCCTGTCTCCCGCGCGGTCGACGCTGCCGTTCTGCGCGCTGATCCGGGGCGCCTTCCAGGAGGAAGGCGATCTCCGCGGAGACGTCGTCGGGCGGGTGCGCGCCGGCCCGTGCGCACATGGCCGTGAGGCGGCGCCGCTGATCGGCCTTGTGGTTCTCGATCAGCCGGCGGGCCGGATGGCCGGGCTCGCCCAGGCCGGCGAGGGAGTTCACGAACGGGCAGCCTCTGCGGACGCTGTCCGGCAGCCCTTCGGTGACGAAGCGTGCCACGCCGAGCAGGAAGAGTTCCTCACGCCCGGCCCCGGCGACGCAGGGTGTGCAGGGCGAGGGCGGCGGTGGCCGCGGTGAGGATGCCCGCCGTCATGAATCCGTCGCGTGAGCGCCAGGAGAGCACCGACCAGCGGGACTGTGCGGACAGCATCGAGCCGGTGCTGAGCCAGGAGCCGGCGGAGAGCAGGGAGAGGGAGGAGCCGATGGACGCGGCGGAGAGGGCCGAGCCCACCGAGCCGACCGACAGGACCGAGCCGACGGATCCGATCGACAGCACCGAACCCACCGACCCGATCGACAGGATCGAGTCCTTGGACCAGAGGGAGAGGAAGGACCTGTCCTTGCGGCACCACGGGTTCGCCGACGCGTGTGGGAGCACGACATCCAGTGTGTCACGCGAGCGGTCCTGCGCATGTGCTGCCGCCGGGTGCGGCAGCACATCGGGTGGTGTGATCGTCGGGTCAGATGACGCCCTGTGCCAGCATGGCGTCCGCGACCCGTTCGAAGCCGGCGATGTTCGCGCCGGTGACGTAGTCGCCCGGGGCGCCGTACCGTTCGGCGGTCTCGTGGGCGACGGCGTGGATGGAGCGCATGATGGCGGCGAGCTCGTCCTCCACCCGCTGCGCGCTCCAGGCCACCCGGCCGGCGTTCTGGCTCATCTCGAGGGCGCTGACCGCGACGCCGCCCGCGTTGGCGGCCTTGCCGGGCCCGAACGCGACCCCGGCGTCCCGCAGGATCCGTACGGCCTCGGGGGTGGTGGGCATGTTGGCGCCCTCGGAGACCGCCTTGACGCCGTTCGCGACGAGTGTGCGGGCGTCCTGGGCGTCGAGTTCGTTCTGTGTCGCGGAGGGGAAGGCCACGTCCGCGGGGACCTCCCAGACGCTGCCGCCGGGCACGTAGCGTGCCGAGGACCCGCGCCGCTCGGCGTACTCGCTGACGCGCCCGCGCTCGACTTCCTTGATCTGCTTGAGCAGCGCGAGGTCGATGCCCTTGTCGTCGACGACGTAGCCCTGGGAGTCGGAGCAGGTCAGCGGGTTCGCGCCGAGCTGCTGGAGCTTCTCGACGGTGTAGAGGGCGACGTTTCCGGAGCCGGAGACCACTGCGGTCAGGCCGTCGAGGGATGCGCCGCGGACGTGCAGCATTTCGGCGGCGAACAGGACGCTGCCGTAGCCGGTGGCCTGGGGGCGGATCGCGGAGCCGCCCCAGCCCTGCCCCTTGCCGGTCAGGACGCCGGCCTCCCAGCGGTTGGTGATGCGCCGGTACTGGCCGAAGAGGTAGCCGATCTCGCGGCCGCCGACGCCGATGTCGCCCGCGGGCACGTCGGTGTGCTCTCCGATGTGCCGGTGCAGTTCGGTCATGAAGGACTGGCAGAACCGCATGACCTCGGCGTCGGAGCGGCCGCGCGGGTCGAAGTCGCTGCCGCCCTTGCCGCCGCCGATCCCGAGGCCGGTCAGCGCGTTCTTGAAGATCTGCTCGAAGCCGAGGAACTTCACCACGCCGATGTCCACCGAGGGGTGGAAGCGCAGGCCGCCCTTGTACGGGCCGAGCGCGCTGTTGAACTCGACGCGGTAGCCGCGGTTGACGTGGACCCGGCCCCGGTCGTCCTGCCAGGGGACACGGAAGAGGATCTGCCGCTCGGGCTCGGTGAGCCGCTCCACCAGGGCCACGGCCGGGTCGGCGTACTCGGGCCGGGCGGTGAAGACGGGGGCCAGGGTCTCGAGGACCTCCCGTACCGCCTGGTGGAACTCGGGCTGTGCGGGGTTGCGGCGCTCGATCTCGGCCCGCAGTGCTTCCAGCCTGTCCTTCGAGTCCTTCACGTGTGTCCCTCCAGGAAGTGCGCGGTGCGCGGACGACGGCAGGTGCATGATGCCCACGGGGCCGCGAGTTCCGGTCGATTTCGGGTGCAGCGCGCCCCGAACACGCACTTTCGGAAAAGTTTTTCCGGAGGGCGGCCCCCTTTGCGGAGGCTATCGCGCACGGCGCCGCTCTGGGGAAAGCTTCTGTCCCGCGGACAAAAACGTCCCCCCGCGCCGGTGCCCGTGCGGGCTGCCGTGAGCGCTCAGGCGCCGCTGGCGACGCCGCGGTCGGGTGCGCTCATGTCCCCAGTGGCGGGGATGCCGTCGGCGAGCCCGTAGCGCAGGTAGACGGTGCCCTTCGGGCCGGCTGCCGGGGGTGCGAGGAGCGTGAGGTTGGCGGGCACCGCGCCGTCCTCGAAGACCTTCTTCCCGACGCCGAGCACGATCGGGTGCACCCAGAGGTCGAGACGGTCGAAGAGCTTCTCGCGCAGGAGGGTCTGCACGAGGTTCAGGCTCCCGACGACCTTCACGTGCTCGTGCCGGTCACGGATCTCGCGCACCGCGCCGGCGAGGTCCGGGCCGAGCCGGGTGGACCCGGCCCACGGCAGGTCGGGCCTGCCGCGGGAGGCCACGTACTTCGGGACGCTGTTGAAGAGCGCGGCGATCTCGCCGTCCTCGCCGCCCTTCTGGCGGGGCCAGTAGGCGGCGAAGATGTCGTACGTCCGCCGGCCGAGCAGGAGGGCGTCCGTGCCCTCGTACGCGGCCCCGACCTGCGCCCCGGCGACCTCGTCCAGCAGGGGTGCCTGCCAGCCGCCGAAGGGGAACCCCGCCGGGTCCTCGTCGGGGCCGCCGGGCGCCTGCCCGACGAGGTCGAGGGTCGCGAACAGCTCGATTTCGATGAGGCCCATGGCGTGCTCCCGGTGAGTGGGTTGTCTCCGTCAAGAGACAGACCCGCGGTCGCCCGCGTACTCATCGCCGCGACGGGCCCCGGTTTCACCCGGCCGGAGGGCCCGGCCGGGGAGCGGGGGCGGGCGGCCGGCTCTGTTCGCCAAAGCGCTATGCCCTCATTGCGCACATATTCTGGGAAGTGTGATCGAGTCTGGACGGCCGCGGCCGCGTCGGCGCTACGGCCGGGGGTGGCTTGTACGGCTGTCGCCGGTCATTCTGACCGTCGTGATCGCCAGCCTGGCCTACGGCACTCCGCGGGAGATGGCCTTCAGCCGGCTCCTGCCCGCGGCGCCGGCCCTGGCCGCCGCCATGTGGCCGGTCCTGCCCACCGTCCTGCTCGGGACGGTCTGCCTCTTCCTGATGATCGGCCTCGGCTTCCTCTTCCCCGATCTGGGCACGTGGTGGACGGCCGCGGGCATCATCGCGGTCACCGTGGCCGCCGCGTACGGAAGCCACGTCCGGCTCCAGCGGGAGCGCACCCTCTTCCAGGTACGGCTCGTCGCCGACGCGGCGCAGCAGGTGGTGATGAGCCCCATGCCGCGCCGCCTCGGGAACATCGAGATCGAGTCGCTGTACCTGGCGGCCGCGGCGGAGGCCCGCATCGGCGGGGACTTCTACGAGGTGGTCGACACGCCGTTCGGGGTGAGGCTGCTCATCGGTGACGTGCGGGGCAAGGGCCTGCCGGCGGTGGGGGCGGCCGCGGCGATCGTCAACGCCTTCCGGGAGGCGGCCTACGGCGAGGTCGACATGGTCGACGTCGCGCGCAGGATGGATGCCAGCAGTACCCGTTACAACGCCGCCTTCGCCCCCGACGGGCCGCTGGAGCGCTTCGCCACGGCCCTGCTCGTCGAGGTTCCGCGCGAGGGCGGTCGTATCCACATCCTCAATTGCGGGCACCCTCCGCCGCTTCTTCTGAACCGGGGCAAACTCCGTGTCCTGGAGTCCGCCACCCCTTCGCCGTTGCTCAGCCTCGCGGAGCTGATCGGTGATCATTACACCGTCGACACCTTCGATTTCTCCTCCGGTGACCTGCTGCTCCTCTATACCGACGGGATCGCCGAGGCCCGCGCCCGCGACGGCGAGTTCTTCCCGCTGGCGGCGTGGATGGGCCGGCAGCCCCCGACACCGCCCCGTGAACTGCTCACGGCTCTTCACGGCGACCTCCTGCGCTACAGCAGAGGACGCCTCGACGACGACATCGCCGCCCTCGCCGTACGCCTGTGCGATCCCTGAGGGGTGGGGTCGCGGTGCACGGTCACCGGGCCGGGGCGGCCTGTGGGGTGCGGGGGCGGGTGCGGGTGTCCGGGGGGAGGGCCAGGCCGGTGGGGGTGTTGAGGCCGGTGGAGTTCAGGGTGCTCTGGGTGCCGTCGGGGCGGACGCGCAGGACGCGGTTGTTGAAGCCGTCGGCGACGTAGAGGGTGGCGTGGCGGTCGACCGCGAGGCCGAGCGGGCTGCTCAGGCCGGTGGTGGGGACGGTGGTCTGGGTGCCGGTGCCGGCGGCGATCCTCACCACGCGGTTGTTGCCGCTGTCGGAGACGTAGAGGTCTCCGGTGGCGCTCAGGGCCAGTCCGGTGGGCTGCGAGAGGCCGGTGGCGGGGACGGTGGTCTGGCCGGTGCCGTCGGCCGGCACCTTCACCACGCGGTCGTTGACGAAGTCGGAGACGTAGAGGTCGCCGTCGGGTTCCAGGGCCAGGCCCCAGGGGTGCAGCAGGCCGGTGGTGGGGACGGTGGTCTGGCCGGTGCCGTCGGCGGGCACCTTGACCACGCGGTCGTTGAAGCTGTCGGCGATGTAGAGGTCGCCGACGGGGTCGAGGGCCAGGCCCAGGGGGCGTGAGAGGCCGTCGGTGGGGACGGTGGACTGGCCGCCCCCGTCCGGGAGGAGCCGCACCACGCGGTTGTTGCCCGTGTCGGAGACGTAGAGGCTGCCCGTACGGTCGAAGGCCAGGCCCGTCGGGCGGACCAGGCCGTCCAGGGGGAGGGTGCTCTGGCCGCCGCCGGTGGGCAGGGTGACCACGCGGTCGTTGCCGTAGTCGGACACGTACAGCGGTGGGGAGGCGTGCGGGCGGGCGGTGTGCGGGCGGGTGTCGTGGGGCTGGGTGACGCCCACCGCGCGCGCGGGCAGTACGCACAGGAGGAGCAGTCCCGTGACGGCGGCGAGGCCGCGGGTCAGCGGGCGGCGGAGGCGGCGGGCGGGCTGCGGCGGTTCCTGTCCGTGTGAGTCGGCCGGGACGCGTTCCACGATGCACCCACCTCTTCCGCAAGGGCCGGCCGCCTGATCGTGCCGGCCCGGTTCCGCCGACCCTAGGCGGGGGCCGCGAGCCGGTCCGGAGCCACGCCATCGGCGGCGGCGCGGCCACTCCAATGGGCTGCCGCCCCTCACGTTCGCCGGTCGGGGTGGCCCGCCGGTACGGGCCACCCCGCGGGAATCACTTCGACTGGTAGACGCCGAAGACGTCGAGCACCAGGTCGGCGTCCTGATGGCCCTGGTTCCAGAAGGTGATGACGCCGTGGTCGCCGTCGCTCGCCTGCACCAGGTTCGGGACGGTCTCGCCGGCCGTCCAGTTCAGGGTGGAGGAGCCGGGGCGCGGCGCGGTGGGCGCGGCGGGGCCGCCTTCCGCCGGCAGCGGGTAGGGGCCCGGTGCCACCGAGAGGTATCCGGTGCCGCCGGTCTCGGTGACGGTGGTGTTCAGCACGTAGGCCTCGACGCCCGGCGGGGTCTCGCCCTCGGGTGTGAACCCCTGCGTGATGTACTCGCGGGCCCGGAACCGGCCGCCGGGCCAGCCGTAGGCCTCCTCGCGGGTGTCGAGCGTCCGGAAGGGGGTGAAGGGCAGGAAGGCGGCCTTGCTGTCCTTGCTGTAGTAGCCGACGACGTCGACCACCACGTGGGCCGGCATCCAGGACCCGTTGAACACCTTGACCGTCCCGTCCGCGGCCACCGGCACGATCACCGCGTTGGCCACCGTCTGGCCGGCCACGAAGTTCAGGTTCGACGCCGTGGGCACCGGCCCGGTGCCGGAGAAGGCGGTCAGGTGGCCCGGCCCCTGGGGCTCGGTCACCGTGACGTTCAGCGCCACGGCGGTGATGCCCTGGGGCACGCCCTGCAGGCCGCCGATCCGGGTCGTGAACGCGCTGCGCGCGGCGAGCTCGCCCCGGGGGGCGCCGACACCGTCACGGGTGTCCACGAACCGGGCGGGCGTCATCGAGGTGTAGCCGCCGGCCGAGGCCCGGGTGAAGTAGCCGGTGACGTCGGCGATCAGGTCGACCGGCTGCGGGCCGCCGTTGTAGAGCTCCACGTACCCGTCCTCGCCGACCGGCACGATCACCAGGTTCGGGACGGACCGGCCGGCCGTGTAGTTCAGGTTCGAGGTGCCGGGGCGGTCGTAGCCGGTGCCGGGCCAGGCGGTCACGTACCCGCTGTCGACGGTCTCGGTGACGGTGACGTTGAGGGCGACCGCGGTGACGCCGGCCGGGACGGCGGCGTTGCCGGCGATCTTCACCCGGGCGGAGCCCAGTCCGGGGACCTTGGCGGCGGCGGGTGCGCCGGTGCCGTCGCGGGTGTCGAGGAGCCGGGTGGGGGTGTGCGGGGTGAAGTCGGAGCCGGGGGTGAGGAAGGCGCCCCCGTTGGTGGCCTGGACGGCGTTGGCGGTGTCGGTCACCGTCACCTTCACCTGGTACTCGCCGGACTTGTCGTACGTGTGCGAGTGGCGCAGCTCGGTGGTGCCCTGGGCGGTGACCGTGTCGGTCTTCCCGTCGCCCCAGTCGATGACGACGCCGAGCGCGAAGTCGGCGCTCGCGATCAGGGTGGTGAGGTCGATCCCGTGGGCGGTGTGGCTGGTGCCGCTGACGTCCACCGCGAGGGCCGGGTTGGCTCCCGCGTCCGCCGCGTCCGCTGCGGCCTGCCCGCTCCGGGCGGTCTCGGCGGTCTCGGCGGTCTGCGGTGCGGTGGTCTTGGCGTTCGCCTTGCCGTTCGCCGCGGCGGTGGCGGGCAGGGTGGTGCGGATCGTGCGGTCGGCCGGGCTGTGGAAGCCCTCGGAGGTGGCTGCCTTGGCTATCGCCTCGGCCACCCCGGCCGCGACGGGTACGGGATCCGCCGCCTGCGCGGTGCCCGGGATGATGCCGAGACCGGCTGCCACGAGGGCAGCGGTCATTACGAGTCGGTGGTTGCGCACCGGCCCCCCAGTTGTGGTGATGAGCGAGAAGAGGGGCCAACGTATGTAAGGTTCCGGCCAAGGGTCACGGAATCCTGGCGGGATTCACTCCATAGGGGCCAAGGCTTTACCGGCTGTGCGGTTTGTGATCGACAGCTCGGGTGTGTCGGCGTGCCGGAGTTCGGCGAGCAGCTCGCTCTGTCCTGCCAGCAGTTCGGTGAGGATGCGTCGTGCGGCCCGCAGGAGTTCCGCGACGTCGCCGCCGGCGAGGGCATAGCTGACGGTGGAGCCGTCACGTATGGAGACCACGATCCCGGATCGGCGCAGTACCGCGAGCTGTTGGGAGAGGTTGGACGGTTCGATCTCGATCTCGTTCAGCAGTTCGCGTACGGGTACGGGGCCGTTCTGGAGCAGTTCCAGTACGCGGATGCGGACGGGGTGTCCGAGCATGCGGAAGAACTCCGCCTTGGCCTGGTACAGCGGCACCTGCATGCGACAACACTCCCACCCGGGTTCGGCTTTTCATGAGCTGGCGGCCAGACCTCCATCCTCCCGCCCCCTGGCTCCGGCCCGCCCCTCACTGATCACATTCAGATGTGCCGAGTTGAAGACTCTTTCAACTCGTGGGCATGCGGAGCCGGGAAGCGGAAGGACGGTTACAGCTCCAGTTCCGCCTCGATGCGCTTGAGCTGGTGCCTGGCCATCGCCAGGTTCGCCCTGCCCTTGTCCAGGACGATGTAGAGGAACAGGCCGTTGCCGCCGCGGCCCTTGATCAGCCGGATCAGGTGGTACTGGCTGCCGAGGGTGATCAGCACGTCCTCGATGTCCTCGTCGATGCCCAGCATCTCCATGGTGCGGAGCTTGGCCCGGATCACATCGGTGTTCCCGGCCGCGGCCACCGTGAGATCGAGGTCCTTGCCTCCGCCCAGCGTTCCGAGGGCCATGCCGCTCGTGTAGTCGACCAGTGCGGCCCCCACGCTCCCCTCGATCGAGGTCATCGCTTCCTTCAGAGACGTCTCGACACTCACCATCAGTACTCGCTCCTTCGGTTCTTGACGGCCCCGGCCGGCTTCACGGCTCCGGCCGGGTGATGACGGCCGACGCTATCGACTGGCCGCCGGGAGGGCGGGGAAGATCCGATATTCGGCGGGAAACGATCCCCCGCGCGGAGCCGGCCCGCCTTGACGGGGGCGCGGTCAGGCGCCGCCGTGCGGGCGGGGCGGGCGGCGGCGCCGGTGCGCTCCGTAGAGCACCAGCCCCAGGCCGATGGCGAGTTTCGCGCTCGCCGCGGCGGTCGACGGCGCGCTGTGGCGGGCCGGGGGCTCGCCCCCGGCCGGCAGCACCACGCACGCGATCACCACGACCAGGTTGGCGAGCCACGACAACAGGCACGGGTGGGTGGCAGGAGGCCCGCCGCGCCCGCTCAGCCGCCCCGCCCCTTGGCCTCCCCGAAGACATCGGCATCACCCGTGACGTCATCATGAGGGGCCCGGCCGAGCGGGTCAGGACACCAGGGGGGCGGCGTCCACTTCGGTCAGCCTGACCGTGTACAGGCCGCTGCGCTCGCTCTTCACGTCCGTCACCTTGAACTGCGTGCCCGGTGTGAGGATGTACTCCTCCTCCCCCGTGAAGGCGGAGAAGCTCCTGATCCCGACGGCCTTGGCGGGCGTCACCTCGAAGAGGGTCCGCTTGCCGCGGCTGCCCAGGAAGGACCGCGCCACGTTCAGCTGGGAGGTGCACGAGGAGACGCCCCACCAGGTGACCGTCCGGCCCACCGGGTACTGCGCCCGCAGGTCCAGCGACACGCCGCGCCACAGCGGCTGCGTGTGCGCGGGCAGCCCCGAGACCGCCGCGAACAGCAGGCGCAGGTACGGCAGGTAGGGCGTGACCCTGCTGCGGTCCGGGGAGCGCAGGACGGCGTTGATCTCGCGGTAGAACGCGGACTCGCAGGTGTAGAGGTAGAGGGCGGCGATCGCGTCGGCGGACAGGCCGCCGGACATCTCGTCCGCCCGCCGCTTGCCGAAGTCGCGTGAGCGGTCGATGTGTCCGGCGAGCCCGGACAGCGTCCGGGCGACCGGTGCGACGGCGTCCTGGAAGTCCATCAGCGGGGTGTCGAAGACGCCGGTGATCGCGGGGAGGACCAGGCCCTCGTCCTTGACGCTGGTGAGCCGCTCCAGGTACAGCTGGTGGAGGTTCATGGTCGACTCGATGAAGGCGCCCATGCGTGCCGCGACTCCCCCGTCCGCGCCGGCCGGCCCCGCGTTCCATCCCTTGCTGGGCAGCCAGTCGATGACGTCGGCGCCCAGCGAGGTGAGGGCCTCGTTCACCAGGGCGAAGTGGTCGCCCTCGCAGAAGATGTCGCCCTGCGCCGCCGGGTTCGCGTGGTCGATGTGCCGGACCTCGACGTCCGGGTACTTCTCCTGCAGTCGCAGGACGACCCTCTTCAGGTTGCGGGCGTGCGCCCCCCACCAGGCGAAGACGATCCCGCGGTCCTCCTCGTCGGCGTCCTGCTTGGCCTTGAGGATCTCCTCGACGATCCGTTCGGCGACGGGCCGCCAGAACGCCGTGTGCTGGTCGGCGCCCATCGCTCCGTCGCCGCTGGCGGTGAGCGAGGCGTTCAGCAGCAGCACGCCCTGGGTGAGCATCGCCTGGAACCACTCCGGCGGCAGGACGGTGTCCTGCTCCTTCAGCAGCGCGCGCACGTCGGCGATGGGCGTCTTCTTGGCTATGCCGTACTTCCACATCGCCGCCGCCTTGATGAGGCAGCGGATGCTGACGACCCTGCCGAACTGGCTGTCCTTCCAGTCGCTGAAGGTGTTGTCGAACATGGCGATGCCGGTCGCGCTCTCCGGCCGCGGGTAGGGGTTCTGGCCGAAGGCGACGACCTTCCACTTGTGCGGCGGGTGGGGCTTGAGGGCCTGGAAGGTCAGCTCGCGCACCGGGACGACCTCGGGGCTGCGGCCCTTCCCGATGAAGCGGGGGGCGTCCGGCAGCGCCTCGATGACCGGCTTCAGGAGCGGGAGCCAGGGCTCGCCGCCGCCGTCGAAGAGTTCGGTGAGAGCCAGGGGGTCGTTCGCGTCCGTCATGGCAGAGGGGCTCTCGTTCGTCGTGGTCGGGGCATGGACCGGGCCGGCGGGGTGGCCGGCCGGGGCAGACGGGACGGCCTTCGGCACCACGATGCGCACCCGCTCCTCGACGGGGGCGTTCTCGATGCCGTTCAGCTGCGTGACGATCGTGGCGCGCAGCTCGTCGTCGTCCTCGAACCAGTGGTCGTGGAAGAGGGTGTAGCCGGTCCACATGAGGTTGGCGCAGACCCTGGCCGGGACCCGGCCGGTCTGCGCGCCCATCCCGACCAGGGCCACGGAGCGGATGCTGCCCGGCTTGTGCCGGTTCTGCCGGTGGACGGCCTGGAACGCGGCGGCGCACGCCAGGGCCACGTTCAGTGTGGCGCTCACGTTCTGCGAGGACTGGACCATGGTCGGCGTCGATATCAGGTAGCGGGGGGTGGTCGCCCCCGAGGGGACGCAGACCGCGCTGCCCACCGGGAGGGCTCCGGCGAACCGATCGCGGATCGCGCGCTGCACGCGTACCTGGATGCCGGATCCGAGGTGGCGCTTGATGGCGGCGTCGACCCCGCCGTCCATCCGGCCCCGGGAGTTCGTCGGGGTGACCCAGGCGTCGACGTCCTCTTCGAGGATGGAGCCCCGGCGGATCTCGATGCCGGGGGTGTCCGCGAACGCCGCCCGCCATGCCTCCACCACGCGCTCGTTCACGTCGGTCAGCACCACCCTCAGCGTGGGCTGAACACTGCTGTCGGTCATCGTCCGCTCCTGTCGGGAAAGGCCCTTGCCACACTCCGAACGTAACCGCCGGCACTGACAACGGAGCTCCCGCGCGAGGGTGGTGACCAGCCGTCACAGCTGCGGAAACGTCCCGCCGGGACCGTTCGGGCCCCGCCGGGTGTGTCGCGCCGGGTGTGTCCGGAGCGTGCGCGCAAGCTGGGACGCGGCCACGGGCGGCCGTCCCGGCGTGCGCGGCCGCATGTCCGACCGGTTCGCGGGAACCCGGCAGGCGAGGGGGGCGTTCGAGAAGGAGGAACAGGGAGCCATGGCATCCGACTCGTCGCCGGTGCCCGTGCCGGCCACCACGGGCACCGTCACCACGGCCGTGCCGGCCCGCCTCGACCGCCTGCCGTGGTCCCGGTGGCACTGGATGATCGTGATCGGCCTCGGCACCGTCTGGATCCTCGACGGCCTCGAGGTCACCATCGTCGGCAACGTCGCCGGCCGCCTCGCCGAGGAAGGCAGCGGCCTCGACATCACCGCCGCCCAGGTCACCGGTGTCGCCGCCGCCCTCTACGTGGCGGGTGCCTGCTCCGGGGCGCTCTTCTTCGGCTGGCTGACGGACCGCTACGGCCGCAAGAGGCTCTTCATGGTGACCCTCGTCGTCTACCTGGGCGCGACCGCGATGACCGCGCTCTCGTTCGAGTCCTGGTGGTTCTTCCTCTTCCGCTTCCTCACCGGCTTCGGCATCGGCGGCGAGTACGCGGCCATCAACTCGGCGATCGACGAGCTGATCCCGTCCCTCTACCGGGGCCGTGTCGACCTCATCATCAACGGCAGCTACTGGCTGGGCGCGATCGGCGGCGCCCTGCTGTCCGTCGTGATGCTGGACACCGACATCTTCCCCAAGAACCTCGGCTGGCGGCTCAGTTTCGCCCTCGGCGTCGTCCTCGGCCTGGTCATCCTGCTCGTACGCCGGCACGTTCCGGAGAGTCCGCGCTGGCAGTTCATCCACGGCAGGGAGGAGGACGCCGAGGAGCTGGTGTCGTCGGTGGAGCAGCGGATCGAGCAGGAGAAGGGCGCGCCGCTCCCGCCGCCGGCCGGCGAGATCACCATCCACCAGCGCAAGAGCATCGGCTTCGGCCTGATCGCCAGGACGGTCTTCGGCCGCTACCCGCGCCGCGCCGTCCTCGGCCTGTCGCTCTTCATCGGCCAGGCGTTCCTCTACAACGCCGTCACCTTCGGCTTCGGCACCATCCTGACGACGTTCTTCGACGTGCCGACGGGCAGCACCGGCTACTACTTCGCCGTGATCGCCGCGGGCAACTTCCTCGGGCCCCTGCTGCTCGGCAAGCTGTTCGACACGGTCGGGCGCCGGATCATGATCTCGTCCACCTACCTGCTCTCGGGTGCGCTCCTGTTCGGCACGGCATGGCTGTTCGACCAGGGTTCGCTGACGGCGACGACCATGACGGCCTGCTGGTGCGTGGTGCTGTTCTTCGCGTCGGCGGGCGCCTCCAGTGCGTACCTGACCGTCTCGGAGGTCTTTCCCATGGAGACCCGGGCCATGGCCATCGCCTTCTTCTACGCCCTCGGTACCGCGGCCGGCGGCATCAGCGGCCCGCTGATCTTCGCCGACCTCACCTCGTCGGGCGTGGTCGGCGACACGGCGCTCGCCTTCCGGATCGGCGCCGCGCTGATGTGCGCCGCCGGCCTCGTGGCGGCCTTCCTCGCGGTCAAGGCCGAGCGCCGCTCGCTGGAGGACATCGCCGAGCCGCTTTCGGTGGCGAAGCCGGACCCGGCCTGCTCGCGGTGACCACGCCCTTCATCGGCCTAGCGGCCGCTGTCGGTGAGTTCGGTGAGTTCGGTGCGTTCGGTGCGTTCGGTGCGTTCGGTGGCGATCGAGGGTGACGCCCCGCGCTGGTGGGGTACGGGCGCGTGCGGGGGCGACGCGGGGTGCTCGTCGTGCCGGAGGGCGACACTGCGGGTCGGGGCGGGGATGGAGATGCCCTCCGTACGGAAGCGCCGGTGCAGGCGCTTGATGAACTCGTGCTTGATCCGGTACTGGTCGCTGAACTCGCCGACGCCCAGGATCACGGTGAAGTTGATGCGGGAGTCGGCGAACGTGTGGAAGCGGACGGCCCCTTCGTGGTCGGGGACCGCGCCGTTGATGTCGGCCATCACGCCGTCGACGACGTCGAGGGTGACCCGCTCGACGTGCTCCAGGTCGCTCTCGTAGCCCACGCCCACCTGGACCAGGATCGAGAACTGCTGTTCCGGCTGGGTGAAGTTGGTCATGTTCGTCCGTGCGAGACGCCCGTTGGGGATGATGACCAGGTTGTTCGACAGGTTGCGGACCACGGTGTTGCGCCAGTTGATGTCGACGACGTACCCCTCCTCGCCGCTGGTGAGCCGGATGTAGTCACCGGGCTGCACGGTCTTCGAGGCGAGGATGTGCACCCCGGCGAAGAGGTTGGCGAGGGTGTCCTGGAGTGCCAGGGCCACCGCCAGGCCACCCACTCCGAGGGCGGTGACCAGGGGCGCGATGGACACGCCGAGGGTCTCCAGGGCGACGAGGACGCCCATCACGAGGACCACGATCCGGGTGATGTTGACGAAGATGGACGCCGACGCGGCCACCCCGGTGCGGGTCCCCGCCACGGACTGGACCAGTCCCGCGACGACCCGCGCCGTGCTGAGCGTGGCGATGAGGATGAGCAGCGCGGTCAGGGACTGGTTCACGAACCCCGAGACCCGGTCGGTGAGCGGCAGGGTCGTGGCGGCCACCGCGGCGCCGGCGATGAGCGCGGCGCCCGGGGCGATGGTGCGCAGCGCGTCGACGATGACGTCGTCGCCCTTCCACCGGGTCCGCTCGGCGTGCCGGCCCAGCCATCGCAGGAGGGCGCGCAGCAGCAGTCCGGCGGCGGCGCCCGCCGCCAGGGCGATGCCCGCGACGAGCCAGTCGTGGAGGACGAGATCGCGGTTCAACGGACCTCCTCCGCTGCGCGTTCCCGGCCCGGGGGTGTGGCGGCGGGCGCTGCCGGGCGTCGTATGAGGTGTGTCGTCACCTTGTCACCTGTCAGTTCGTCGTGCTGTAAGCCGCGTTCGGGCGTGTGTACGCATCCGGAACGGGCTGCCATCCTGCCCCATGGCGGGGTGACGGACCGCAGGCGGGGGCGGCCACTACCGTCGTACGGCGGCGTGTTCGAGGATGGCGCGGACCTCGGCGGTGATCGCGCTCTCGTTGTGTTCGAACTCGGGGCCGGTCAGCAGCCGGGGGTCGGCCGGCAGGCCGGTGAGCACGGGGGTGTGGAGGTGGCCGCCGGGCAGGTGCGGGGCGAGTTCGGCGCGGAGCCGGTTGGAGCGGTAGGCGACCTCGTTGGACAGGTAGCCGCCTCCGCCGCCGGCCACGGCGCGCGAGCCGGGCGTCGGGCCGTCGGTGCGGTCCACGGGGGCGGTGGCGCCCGCGGGGATCTCGGTCACGTCGGGGTTGAGGAGGACCGGGTAGGGGGTCTGCACGGCGGCGGTCACCGCGTCGGCGGGGAGGGTGGTGCGGATGAACTCCGGGCCCGGGCCGAGGCCGGGGGCGGTCACCGGGCGTTCGCGGGTGCCGCCGGAGAGGGCGCGTACGTTGTCGGGGTAGGGGTCGGCGGACCGTGCCCGCCCGGCCCAGTCCTCCAGGGTGAAGATGCCGGGGTAGCCCTGGCTGACGGTGGTGATGATGTCGGCCGGGGCGGGGCCGGCGGCGAGGTGCGGGGCGAAGGCCCGTTCCACCATGCCGGCGTCGAAGTCGGCGTAGCGCACGGGCAGGACGACGGCGCGGATCTCGGCGGGGCTGCCGTCGGCGAGGGTCACGCGCCGGCCGTTGAGCTGGAGGGCGGCCGATCCGGAGGGGTTGGCGCGGCGGATCTCGGCGTCGAGTCCGAAGGGGTCGAAGCCGCTGATGAAGACGCGTCGTACGCCGGGTGCGGTCTGGAAGGCGTTGGCGGTGAGGCCGCGGGAGGCGTCTTCGAAGCGGGCGCGGAGCGCTGCCCGGTCGATGGTGAACTTCGGCTGCCAGCGGGCGAGTTCGGCGGTCATGGACAGGCGTGCCCAGTACAGCGGGCGGTCGTCCGCGGGGGCGAGGTCGCCGCCGGGCCGCTGGCCCTGGGCCCGGCGTACGGAGGCCTGCCAGAGGGCCTCGCCCCAGGACCGCAGGAGCCGTTCGGCCTCGGCGGGGCCGCGTGTGGTGCACAGGGCGGCGGGAAGGCGCCGTACGAAGTCCCCGAGCCCGCCTCGTTCGATCAGGGCGGTGGTGCGGGCGTCCGCGAGCCGTGCCTGTTCGGCGTCGAGCGCTGCGGTCGCCGGGGGGCGGCAGGTGGCGGCGCCGTCGGCGGCGTGTGCGGGCGGGGCGAGCGTCACGGGGAGGACGGTGACGAGGAGGGCGGCGGCCGATGCCGCGCGACGTAAGAACATCATGCGATGTGACATTACATAGCGGCTGTCACCCCCACCAGGGCACGGCTACGGACGACAACCCGTGCGGTCGTGACACCCCGTAGAACCCGCTGACCTCGCTCGCCGACGACGCCGAGCGCACCCGCATGATGGTCGCCGGAGGCGTTCGCGAACATCGCCCCGGACTCCGACGGCCACCTGTGGATCGAGCAGGACACGTTCCACGAGAGTTTCTGTCAGGACCTGTCCGCCGACGAGGCCCTGGTCATGGCGGTCACCCAGAAGGCGCCGCTCGCCTCGGCGTTCGGTGACACCGTGACGGCGCCCGCCTGGCGGGTCCTGTCGTCGACGTCGTCGAGAAGGCCGTCGACGAGCTCGCGGGCTGACGCGAGGGGCGAGCGGCGCCGGCATCTCAGCGGCATCGCGGGCGGGGGCGGGGGCGAGCGGCGGGACGGTCGGCCGATGGCCGGCCGACGGCCGGCGCGGCTCGCGATCGCTGCGGGTGGTTCAGGTGCGCCGGATGGCGTCGATGATGCGGGTCCAGTTGTCGCTGCCGTGTCCGTTGTCGATCGCGTGCCGGTAGTGGGCCTGCACGGCCAGGGGGAGAGCGAGGTCGAGGCCGAGTGACGCGCTGGTCTCCACGATGTGGTCGGCCGTCGCGCCCATCATGGTGACTGTGGCGAGGTCGCCGGGATACTCGCCGGCGTCCAGCGCGGCGCCGGGGCTCTCTTCGCCGGCCCTCAGGATGGCGCCGATCGAGTCGGCGAAGGCGAGCAGCTCCGGCAGTGTCTCCTTGGCCGCCATTCCCGCGGTGCCGAGCATGGCGGTGGCGTGCATCAGTGCGGACAGGGTGGTGAGGAACACCGCGAGCTGGGCCTGGTACATCATCTGGGCCAGGCCCGGATCCCCGCCCAGGTACTTCGGTGTGCCGAGCCGTGCCAGGGCCCTCTGGTGACGGTCCATCACCTCGCCGGGGCCGCTGTAGTAGACGTGGGCGGCCTCCGTGCCGACCATCGGCGCCGGGACCATGACACCGCCGGTGAGGAAGGCGGCCCGGTGGCCCGCCGCCCACGTCGCGGCCTTGCGGGTGCGGTCGGGTGTGTCCGAGCTCAGGTTGACCAGCGTCCGGCCGGCGAGTGACGCGGTGGCGCCGTCGAGGATGTCGTACATCGCCTGGTAGTCGGTGAGGCTGAGGATCACGAGGTCGCTCGCCTCGACCGCCTCGCCCGGTGTCGCCGCGAGCGTCGCCCCGTCGGCGACGACGCCGTCGGCCCGGCGGACGGTGCGGTTCCAGACGGTGACCGGGTGGCCGGCGGTAAGGAGGGTGCGGGTGATCGCCTGGCCCATCGGGCCGAGCCCGATGACGGTGACGCTGACGCTGACGGCGGTGTTCTGGCTGGTGGTGTGGTGCTGTTGTTCGTTCACCCCTCCATGCTCGGAGAGCGCCTCTAGTCTCGTAAGTACCCACTTTTTTCTGGGGTACTTACCTTTCAGTAAGGGGGATCGTGATGGCCAGGACGACGAGGCGGGGACCGTACATCTGCGGCATCGACGCCGCGCTCGATGTGGTGAGCGGCAAGTGGAAGGGGCTGATCCTCTGGGAACTCGACGCCCATCGCGTACGCCGCTTCGCCGCGCTCCGTCGCGGCCTGCCCGGGGTGAGCGAGAAGATGCTGACCCAGCACCTGCGGGAGATGGAGGAGGACGGGCTCGTGCACCGGGAGGTCTATGCCGAGGTGCCGCCGCGGGTGGAGTACTCGCTGACCGAGCACGGGCGCACGCTCAACCGGGCGCTCGGGGCGCTCGGCGCCTGGGGCGGTGAGCGGATGCGCCGCGAAGGCCTTGAGGTGGTCGACGTGGCCGGGGCCTGACACCGCTGAGGTCCCGGCCGCCGGGCGGCTGGGCGGCTGGGGCGGCTGGGCTGCTCCGGGCCGGTGGGCAGGCTCGGCCGGCGCCCCGTCAGGGGCGCAGGCCCGCCCGCCTGAGTGCGATCTCCGACAGGGCCGCGACGACTTGCTGGTCGCCGCGGCGCCAGGCGTCCGCGAGGCCGCCCGGCGGGGCGGGGACCGCCAGGAGGTCGCCCGGCGGTCCGGTGAGGGCGCGCAGCGCGAGCAGGTCGGCGCCTCCGGGTGCGTCCAGGAGGCGGCGGACGGTGGCGCTGCGCCGGATCCAGCGCAGGCGCAGGGGAAGCCACAGCAGGAGCACGAAGGCCACGGGGACGACGATCAGGACGACCGTGGCGAGGGTGGCCACCTGGCTGACGGCGTCCTGGAGCGACTGTCCGGCATCGGCGATCCCGGTGCCGGCCTCGGCCGCGGACTGGAACGGCCTCTTCAGCAGATCGCCGACCAGCGGCACGTCCGAAGCCGTCTCGCCGGCGTCGCCGAGGGCGGTGGCGAGGCTTTCGCCGGAGCTCTCCACCTTCCGTCCCGGCTCGGCCAGCAGCATGATCGCGTCGTGGACGGCCAGGGCGAACCTCACCGCGGCGGCGATCAGGACCACGGCGATCAGGTCCGCGAGGATCTGGCGGTTGCGGCGCGCTGGGGTCTGGGCGTAGAGAAGCATCGGCTGCTCCTGTTCCGGTCATGGCGTCGAGGGGCCGACCCCGGCCAGGTGTGCGGTGCCGGCGGCAGGGCTCGGCCGGTTGCTCGACCGTACGTCGGAATCGGCCGCTCCACCGGTGTTCACGGGTACACGTCCGCGAACCGTTGCCGGGTTGGCGCAGCGCCGGTGCCGCCGTGGCGGGGCCCGCCCGTGTCAGGAGGAGGCGGCGGGGGGAGCGCCAGGCCGGCCTCGGCCGGATCGCGTGCCGGGGCTGTGGGGTGCTCCCTGAAAACGCCTCGGGAGGTGGCCGGTTCGGCGGTGTGCCCGCATCCTCGGGCCGGCACTGACAACGGCCGCCGGTGTGACCTCGCTGTCCGGCCGCGTGCGAGGATCCGCACCATGGATCACGGGGCGGGGTGGACGACGTACGGGGCGGTGGGGTCCTCTGCGGGGCCCGGGGACGTGCTGCGCATGGTGCGCGGTGCCGCCCGGGTGGAGCCGGGCGGGCGCGTCGAGGCTCTGGTCGCCGAGTGCGTGCTGTGCGGTGCCGGAGCGGACGAGTTCGAAGTCGCCAAGGGCGAGTGCTTCTGCGTGGGTTGCTGCATACCGGTCGGCATCACGGACGGGGACATGCGCCCCGACGCGTACCCGTGGACGCTCGAACCGTCCGGGGCCCCGCTGCCGCCCGCCTCGCCGGGCCCCGGCTTCGAACCGTCGGACCTTCCCCACTGCCCCGCGGGGCACGGCGTGTTCCAGGTGGCGGTCGCGCTCGCGCTCACGGAGGACGGGGCGGTACGGGGCATCTCGGTCGGCCTGAGGTGCCCCGAGGACGGCGCGCTGTGTCTGTACGTCGACAACGCGCGCGTGGTGCCGGGCGCGCCCTGACCCGGCGTTGGCTGCCGGTCGGCCTCGCCTGCGTCGTCTACTTCAGCAGGCGGCCCGGGCCGGCCTCGCTCGTCTTGGCCGGTGACAGTCCGGAGGCGAGTCCCAGGACCTGCTGCTGCGCGTCCTGGACCGTCGGGGCGAGGAAGCGGAGCGACAGGAGGTTGTCCAGGCCGAGGGGACCGGCCAGGGCGCCGGTGCCGCCGGGGCGCGGTGCGGCCTGCGCGGCGGGAGCGCAAGCACCCGCCGCGGGGAGGCGTACCGCAAGGGGGCCTGCGGCCGATGTGGCCGGTGGTGGGGGTGGGGGAACCGTCGTTCGGTGGGTGCCGTCCGTAGGGAGCGGGGCGCGTTCGTGTCACGAGGGGGAGAACGACATGGCTCTGGAGACGGCGGAGCAGCCGGCGGGGGCGCGGGATCTGGCCCGGAGCCAGTGGTGAGGGGCGGTGGGCTGGGCGCTGCTGGGGGTGGTGCTGCTGGTGCTCACCGCCGCGGTGGGCAGCCTGATCACGGGTCGGATCGCCTACGAGAAGTCGTTCCTGGCGGCTCGGCCGTGCGCCGAGGCGCAGGAGGCGCGGGGGGCCGGCGCCTGCCTGCGTACGACGCGTGCCACCGTGCTGTCCGCTCAGGCCGCCAAGAGCGGCGCGAAGAAGGCGACCATCTTCCAGGTGCGGCTGCGGGGGCCCGTTCCGGCTCCGGCCGATCGGCCGTTCAACCTCGATCCGGATGGCGAGCTGTCGCGGCTCGTCAAGCCCGGTGCGGAGGTGGAGGTCGTCACCTGGCGGGACGTCCAGGTCTCCGTCCGCCACGGCGGTGTCGGTGAGACGCTGCCCGGGCTGCCCGATGAGGCGACCATGTACGTCGGGATCACGCTGGTCGGCGTGTGGATGACGGGGGTGGCCTTCATCGCCGCGTTCGGCGGTGCCCGCCGGGCCCGTTGCCATGCCACCGGCCGTCCGGTCACGCCGCGGGTCGGTTTCGGCATGGCGAAGATCCTGTGCGTGGTGGTGGTTCCTCTCGTCGTGTCGTTCTTCGCCCTCACGGTGTGGGACGCCTGGATGGCAGCGGGCATGACGGTGGCCATCTGGGCGCTCATCGCGTTCCCTGCCACGTTCGCCGCCCTGCGATGGGATCGCGACAGCTGAGGGCCGGCGCGCCTGACCGCCGGGTCCGGTACGGCCTATGGTCGGTGCCATGAAGATCAACATGTTGACGCTGCCCGTGGCCGAGACCGAGGTCGACTCCTGGCTGACGGTCCTGGCCTCCGCCGCGGCGGCCGATCTGCCGCAGTTGCCCGCTCCCTCGCGGACGGAGGTCGCCGGCCGGCTGCGGGTACCGTCGGGCCGCGGGCGGGCCGTGCTCTGGGCGGCGGAAGAGGGTGCGGGTGTGGCCGCTCTGGTGCTGTTCTCGGACGAGGCCAACCGGCACACCGCGTTCGTGGACGTGCTGGCCGTGCCCGCGCGGTCGCGGCGCCGGGGCGTGGGCACGGCCTTGTGGGAGCGGGTCCGTGAGGAGCTGGTCGCGGACGGGCGGACCTCCGTCGAGGCGATGGTGGACCTCGGCGGTGCGGGGCAGGCGTTCGCCGAGTCGCTCGGGTTCGTGAACGTGCTGCCGATGGCCTGGTACGAGCAGGAGCTCCCCGAGCGGCCCGAGCGGATCGCGCCGGTCCCGGCCACGCCCGGCTACGAGATCCTCACCTGGCACGGGCTGGTGCCGGACGCCTGGGCGCCGGCCGCGGCGGCGGCGCACGGCGCGATGGAGGACGCGCCGAGCGGGGAGATCGACATGCGGCTCGAGCCGTGGACCGCGCGGCGGCTGCACCTCGTGCAGCAGCTGGTCCTGGACCGGGGCGGGGAGCTGACCACGGTCGCGGCGGTGACCCCCGAGGGGGAGGTGGGGGCCTACACGGAACTGGTCCTGCCGGACCCCTGCGGCACGCGCGCGCTCCAGTACGACACGGTGGTCACCCCCCGCCACCGCGGCCGGGGGCTGGGCCGCGCCGTGAAGCTGCACATGGCGGCCCGTGCCGCCGGCCGGTACCCCGCGCTGCGCCGTATCGCCACCACGGTGGCGGACGAGAACACCCCGATGCGGACGGTGAACGAGTCCCTCGGCTACCGCCGCGAGCGCGGTACGGCGTACTTCCAGCTCAAGTTGTAGCCGCCGCCTAGCGTTTGAGGTAGGCCAGGACGGCCAGGACGCGGCGGTTGTCGTCCGCGGAGGGTTCGATGCGGAGCTTGGTGAAGATGGCGGCGGTGTGTTTGGCGACCGCGCTCTCGCTGATGAACAGGGCTTGGGCGACGGCGGTGTTGGAGCGGCCCTCGGCCATCAGGGCCAGGACGTCCAGTTCGCGCGGTGTCAGTTGGGCGGTGGTGCCGCGGGCGTCGCTGCGGGCCAGGAGGCGTGCGATGACCTGGGGGTCCATGACCGTACCGCCGGTGGCGACGGTGCGTACCGCGTCGATGAACTGGGTGGTGTGGGTGATCCGGTCCTTGAGGAGGTAGCCGATCGCGCCGTGGCCTCCGGCGAGCAGTTCGTGTGCGTAGAGCTGGTCGACGTACTGGGAGAGGACCAGGACGGGCAGGGTGGGCCGGGATCGGCGTGCTTCGAGGGCGGCTTGGAGGCCTTCGTCGGTGAAGGTGGGTGGCAGGCGGATGTCGACCACGGCCACGTCCGGTTCCTCTTCGAGGAGGGTTGTGAGCAGGGCGGGGCCGTTGTCGACGGCGGCGACCACCTCGAAGCCGTGTTCCCGCAGGGTGCGTGTCAGCCCGTCCCGGAGGAGGAAGAGGTCTTCGGCGAGGACGACGCGCACGGTATCTCCAAGGTCGCGGTGGTCGGGCCGCCCGGCGGGCTGTGCAGGACGAGGGTTCCGTCGAAGGGGTCCAGTCGGCGCCGTACGCCGCGCAGTCCGCTTCCGTGGGGGTCGGCGCCGCCGCGGCCTTCGTCGGTGACGGTGGCGCGCAGGACGCCGTCGGTGTGGTGCAGGCGGATGCGGACCGCGGGGGCGCCGGAGTGCTTGGCGGCGTTGGCGAGGAGTTCCGCGACGGCGAAGTAGCCGGCGGATTCCACGGCGGCGGGGAGCCGGCCGGGCAGGGTCGCCTCGATGTGCACGTCGAGGTGGCTGTCGAGGGCCAGGGAGCGCACCGCGTCGCCGAGGCCGCGGTCGGCGAGGACGGGGGGCAGGACGCCGTGGACGAGTTCGCGGAGGTCCTGGAGTGCCCGCTCGGAGGTGGCCCGTACGTCGCGCAGGAGTGCGCGGGCGGCCGGGGGGTCGCGGTCGAGGAGCCGGGTGGCTTCGTCCAGGGTCATGCCCAGGGCGACGAGGCGGGCCTGTGCCCCGTCGTGCAGGTCCCGCTCGATGCGCCGCAGTTCGGCGGCCTGGACGTCGAGGATGTCGGCGCGGGAGCCTGCGAGGTGTTCGATGCGGCGGACGAGTTCGGTGGTGTGCGGGGCGGCCAGCAGGCGTCCGCTCCAGCGTGCGTGCAGCCGCAGGGCGGCGGGGGCCAGCCGGATGCCGGCGAAGGTGAATGCGAGGCCGAGCAGGAGCGCGGCGAGCATCGCCGGGGTGGAGTCGACAGGGATGAAGGCGTACCAGTTGCCGTCGCCCAGGAGCCGCCAGACGAAGGGCTGCACGGCCGCGCCGAAGAGCCCGTACTCGATGAGGGCCAGCGGTACGGCGGCGAGCAGTGCGCCCGTCCACGGCTCCGCCCAGGCCCAGCGCAGGTCGTGCCAGAACCCGTCGTCGCCGAGGAGGGCGCGGGCCTGCCGGTGGCGGCCGGCCGCGCCGGCGGGTGCGGCTGGCCGGGGTGGGAGGGGCCGCGGCGGGCTGATCACGGTTCCCGTCCAGCGGGCGACGCGGGCGCGGTAGCGGTCGGACATGCGGCGCAGGAGTGCCGCGGCGGGCGGGAGCAGGAGGAAGCCGATGCCGACGGGAAGGAGCAGCAGCGACCCGACCACGAGGCTGCCGGCCCCGGACACGGCGAGCGCGGCGAGCGAGAGCAGCTGGCAGCGGCCGACGTCGGCGAGCGCGCCCCTGAGGCCGGGGCGTATGTCTGCCTGTGCCATGCCCACCTGTGGTTCCGTCATGTCAGCGTGCGGTGTGCGCTGTTGCGGCGGTGATCCTATCCGGCGCGGTCGCCGTTCGGCGGGCGCGGGCGAGCCATGGGAGGGCCGTGGCCAGGCAGGCGGCGCCGAAGACCGCCATCGGGGCCGCCGCCGGGGACGTCTCGTCCGTCACGAGCAGCATGCCGAGGTTGACCAGGGTGTGGAAGCCGCCCGCGAGGAGCAGCCGGTTGCTCCGTACGCGTTCCAGGGCCAGGCCGAGGATCACGGACATCGCGACGGTGGCCGTCAGGAATCCGGCCGCGTACGCCGGCCCTTGTGCGAGGGCGGGTACGTGCCACAGGCCCCAGGCGGTTCCGACCAGGGCGGAGGCGGTGACCGGGCCGAAGCGGGTGCGCAGCAGCGGCTGGAGGTAGCAGCGCCAGCCGATCTCCTCGGCGCAGGCGCCGAGGAGCTGGGCGGCCACGAGCAGGGCCAGGGGGTGTGCCAGGGTCCGGGGGCTGGTGGCGGGGAGCGTGCCGGAGGTGAGCAGGATGCCGCCTGCGGACAGGGCGATGATCACGGCGGGGGTGAGCAGGAGGGCCGCCCGGGCGGTGGTGGCCGGCAGCCGCGGTGGGTGGCCGGCCGGCCGGCCGCGGCGGGCGGGCAGGGTTCCCGCGAGGCGGTCCCTGATCCGGGCGGGCCACAGCAGGGCTGCGGCCGCCACGGCGAGGGCGGGGCCGAGCTGGGTCAGTTGGACCACCTCGGGTGGTATCCCGGTCGCGGGCTGGAGGGCTCCGCAGGCTCCCGCCGCGACGAGGGCGACGGCGAGGAACACCCCTGCCTGGGCCGCCCATCCGCCGCGTCGGGCCTTTTCGCGCGCCTGCGCCTGGTCCTGCTCGTGGTCCGGCATGCTGCCCGGCCTCCCCATGGGTCGATGGGGCGCGGCTGTCACGCCCCCGGTCCTCGACTCTGCCGGTGGGGGTGCGGTCCGTCCTTGTACGTGGATGCCGAGGGGGGTGTATCCAGGTACACCCCTCCCCTGGTTGCCGGGTGTTCGGCGGCCGGGGGGAGAGGGTGGTGCGGGGTCAGCGCGTTGTCCAGCCGCCGTCCACCGAGAGGGTCGTGCCCAGGACGAAGGAGGCGCGGTCGCTGCAGAGCCAGGCGGCCGCCTCGGCGATTTCCGCCGGGTCGGCGATGCGCGGGAGGGGGGCGGACTGGAGGAGGACGTCTTCCATCGCCGGGTTCTGCTGGAGCCAGTTGTCGATCATCTCGCTGCGGGTGGAGCCGGGGGCGATGGCGTTGATGCGGATGCCGTGGGTGGCGTACTCGCAGGCTGCGGCCTTGGTGAAGCCGAGGACGGCGTGTTTGGAGGCGATGTACGTCGCGGTGACCGGGGTGGCGACGAGGCCGGCGGTGCTGCTGTTGTTCACGATCGAGCCGCCGCCGGTTGCCAGCATGGCGCGGATTTCGTGGCGCATGCAGTTCCAGACGCCGCGGACGTTGGTGTCCATCACGGTGTCGTAGGCGTCTTCGTCCAGCAGGTGCATCGGCTGGGGGGTCGCGCCGACGCCCGCGTTGTTGAAGGCGGCGTCGAGGCGGCCGTAGGTGGCGACGGCCGCCTCGACGGCGCGGGCCACGTCCTCGGTGCGGGAGACGTCGGCGACGACGTACTGGGCCTGGTGGCCTGCGGCGCGCAGTTCCCCGGTGAGGGCGGCGAGTTGGGGTTCGCGGCGGGCCACCAGGGTCACCGAGGCGCCTTCGCGGCAGAAGACGCGTGCGGCGGCCGCGCCGATGCCCGCGCTCGCGCCCGTGATCAGCGCCGATTTGCCCGCCATCAGAGAATTGCTGGTCTCCCCCGTCACGGCGCGACCGTAACACGATGGGATGGGGGCGTGATGAGAAGAAGAGTGGTGCTGGTGACGGGTGCGGCCGGATTCGTCGGTTCCGCGGTGGTGGAGCGGCTGGTGAAGGGGGGCGTGGGAGTACGGGCGTTGACGCACCGCTCTGATGTGCCGTCAGGGGTGGAGGGCGTGCGGGGGGACCTTGTGCGGGCCGGGTCGCTGCGCGGGCTGTGCGAGGGCGTCGACTGCGTGCTGCATCTCGCCGCGCGGATCGGGGGCACGGCCGAGGAGTGCCGGGCCGTCAACGTGGCGGGAACGCGGGCGCTGTTGGCGGAGGCGGAGCGGGCCGGGGTGCGGCGGATCGTGCAGCTGGGGACGGCGGCCGTGTACCGGGAGGGGGCGCACCGGGGTGCGGTGGAAGGGGAGCTCGCCGAGGAGCCGGGGTCGGTGACCAGTGTGACCCGGCTCGTCGGTGAGCGGATGGTGCTGGCGGCGGGCGGGGCGGTGGTGCGGCCCCATCTGGTGTACGGGCGGGGGGACCGTTGGGTGGTGCCGTCGCTGGTGCGGTTGCTGGCGCGGTTGCCGCACTGGGTGGAGGGCGGGCGCGCTCGGATGTCCATGGTGTCGGTGGATGCGCTGGCCGGTGCGATCGCCGAGCTGGCCGTACGGGAGGAGGGTGTGGCCGGTGTGCTGCACGCGGGTCATCCCGAGCCGGTGACGGCGCGGGAGCTCGTGGGGACGGTGGCGCGGGAGCTGGGGTTGCCGCTGCCGAGGGGCGGGGTGGACCTGTCCGGGGCGCTGGAGCTGGTGGGGGGCCCGGACGGTCCGGATGCGGTGGTGCGGCGGCAGGTGTCGCTGCTGGCGGTGGACCACTGGTACGACAGCGGGCGGCTGTGGGGGCAGTTGGAGGCCTCCCCCGGGGCGCGGTTCTCGCAGGCGTTCGGTCAGTACGCCGCCTGGTACCGCGGTGAGGGCCGGGAGGTGCGCCGCTGACACGTCCCTGGGGGGCGCCGGCCCGGGCCGGGGCGGGGGTGCGCCGGTCAGCGCAGGGGGAACATCGCGTGGCTCTCTTCGTGGCGGCCGGTGACCGTCGAGGTGAAGACGGTGCTGCCGTCCTGGTGGCCGGTGATCTCGACGCGGCCGGGTGCGACGACGGTGGCGTCCACCCAGCAGGGGGCGTCCAGTTCCGCGTACTGGTGGAACTCGGTGGACAGGCCGGTGGGGGTGAACGTGCCGGGGAGGTGGAGTCCGCAGGCGGCTTGGCGGGCGGCTTCGACCAGGACCATGCCGGGATGGTGGTCGTTGGCGTGCTCGAAGAGGATCGGGTGGTCGAGGTCGGGGTTCAGCAGCCAGCGGCCGGGCCGGTCGGCGGGGGCGAGGACGACGTCGAAGGGCACGAGCCGGCCCGCGGAGGCGGCGGGTACGGGCGTGCGGCGGGCGAGCGGGCGCGTTGAGCCGAGGTGCCCGCGGTCGCCGCGCAGCCGGCGGTAGGTGCTGGGGGCGACGCAGGTGAAGCGGGCGGTGCCGGAGGCGGCGAGTTCGCCGCCTCGGTGGATGTCGACCTGGAGGAAGCCGGAGAAGCGGCTGCCCTTCCAGATGAAGTCCGTGCACCGGGCGGTCATGTCGAGTTCGCTCGGGCCTCGGCCTATGCGCAGTTGCTCGGGGCGGGAGGTGAAGTCCAGGCTCCAGAGGAGGACGTTGTGGCCGAGGGGGACTCCGTAGACGGCGTGGCAGAGGTAGAGGCCGGCCTGTCTGATGGTCTCGCCGGCCTGTACGGGGTCGTGGCCGCGGCCGTCGGCGCTGGTGAAGAAGGTGTGGGCGCGGGGCCACTGTCCGGTGAGGGAGAAGGTGTCGTCGCAGATGCGGTCGCAGCCGGTGAGGAAGACCTCGGCGAGTGAGCTGCGGTGGACGTACTCCCTTGGCACCGTGGTGGTCAGTACGGGGGCCTCGTTGCAGCGCGTCCAGGGTTCTCCCACTCCCCTGAGCGGGAGGGCGGGCGCGTGGTTCCGGGTCGTCAGCATGGTCATGGGACCTCTCCCGCAGAGCCGTTTGACGGATGGGACGGGTTGCGTACGCGAAACGCAAGATACGTACTCTCCGGTTTGGTTTGCAAGGTGCGGAGGGAGAGTGGATGTCGCTCGTGCGCCATGGCCGGGGGTGGCCGATCAAGACAGGGCGGGGCCGTCGTGACGTCGACCAGCGAATATCAGGATGGCGGCCGCCGCTCGCGACGCGGGGGATCACGGCCCAAGTGGGAGAAGGCCTTCCGGTCATATGCGCCGGTCCGGCAGGCCATCGTCACATGTTGTTCAACGGGCGACGTTCAGACTCTCCTTGAGTGGTCGTCATGTGGTCGAACCCGCCCGGCAAACCATTGGCAGGCGGGGTGGGGCAATGTCAGAATCGGGGCCGCCGCCGGTCACTAAAGAACCGGATGGATGGTTTCTGAACGCAGGGTGTCGGCAGTCCGCTGCCCCCTGTGACCGATGTTCGCCGCCATCCTGGAGAGCCGTCAGATGAACCGTCAGTGCCCCATAGCGATCGACCTCTCCGGAGCGGACGCGCACGCCGAGGCGGCGCGCATCCGGGAGCAGGCGCCGGCGACGCAGGTGCTGCTGCCCGGCGGGGTGATCGGCTGGGCCGTCAACCGGCATGCCGACATCCGCAGGCTGCTGGTGGATCCGCGGGTGTCGAAGGACGCCTACCGGCACTGGCCGGCGTGGATCAGCGGAGAGGTCGGCGCCGAGTGGCCGCTGGCGATCTGGGTCTCCGTGCAGAACATGATCACCGCCTACGGGGAGGAGCACACGCGCCTACGCAAGCCGGTCGCCGCCGCGTTCACCTCGCGGCGCGTCGCCGCCCTGCGGCCGAGGATCGAGGAGGTCGTGGACGGGCTGCTGGACGGCCTGGCCGAACTGCCGCCGGGCCAGGTGGTCGATCTGCGGGCGGGGTTCGCGCACGAGCTGCCGACCCGGATGGTCTTCGAGCTGTTCGGCATCCCGGAGCGGTCGTGGGCACCTCTGCACAAGATCATCAAGGGCTTCTTCGACACGACGATCACGGTCGAGGACGCGCAGCGCAACGCCGCGGACATGGACGCGACGATGGCCGACGTGGTCGCCTACCGGCGGGCGCACCCGGGGGACGACATCACCAGCGTGCTGATCGCCGCCCGGGACTCGGGCGGGGAGGAGGACGGGGTACCGCTCAGCGAGAAGGAGCTGGTCGACAACCTGATCCTGCTCTTCACGGCCGGGTACGAGACCACCGTCAACCTGATCTGCACCGCCCTGCACGAACTGCTGCGCCACCCGGGACAGCTGAAGTCCGTACGCGAGGGCCTCGGATCCTGGGAGGACGTGGTCGAGGAGGCGCTGCGCATCGAACCGCCGGCCTCCTACGGGCTGTTGCGGTTCGCGGTGGAGGACATCGACATGGGCGAGGGCGTGGTGATCCCGCAGGGGGACCCGATCCTGGTGTCCTTCGGCTCGGTCGGGCGGGATCCGCAGCTGCACGGGGCGGGGGCGGAGCGGTTCGACGTCACGCGCGAGACGCGCGGCCGGCACCTGTCCTTCGGTTTCGGGACGCACTACTGCCTGGGCGCGACCCTGGCGCGGGCGGAGTGCGCGATCGCCGTGGAGCGCTTCTTCGCGCGGTTCCCGGAGGCGGAGTTGACGGCTCCGCAGGGCGGGGAGCTGCCGCGGGTGGCGTCGTTCATCTCCAACGGGCTGCGGGAGCTGCCGGTGGTGCTCGGGGCCGAGAACCGGGGTGTGTGAGGCGCAAGGGAGGGAAGTGATGGGAGGGGGTGTGGGGTTTTGGTGGAGAGGTGACGGATTGTGATGCCCGGCTGGGGAGAGGCGCTTGACTAAAATACGGACCTTCTGGTTGGTTTTGATGAGGTGACGGATGATGGGGTGACGGATCCTGTCAGGGGATCCGTCAGGCACGACCCATGGACAACGGAGGCACCGTGGCACGGCAAGAGCGTGCGGTACGTACGCGTCGCGCGATCTTGGAAGCGGCGGCGGCGGTCTTCGACGAGCGCGGCTACGACGCGGCCACCATCGCCGACATCCTCGCGCGGGCGGGGGTCACCAAGGGCGCCCTCTACTTCCACTTCTCCTCCAAGCAGGAGCTGGCCCAGGGCGTGCTCGAGGAGCAGTTCGCCGAGGGCGGGGTGCCCCACCGGGAGAGCAAGCTCCAGGAACTGGCCGACGTCGCGATGGTGTTGGCGTACCGGATGAAGCACGAGCCGATGCTCAGCGCGGGGGCCCGGCTCTCCCTGGGCCCGGGCATGCGCGACATCTTCGGCGGAGGATCCGTACCGGGCTGGATCGAGTTCACGCGCGCCCTGCTCAGCGAGGCGAAGGAACAGGGCGAGCTGCTCCCCCACGTCGATCCCGCCGAGACGGCCTGGATCCTCTCCGCCTGCTGGACGGGCGCCCAGATCTTCTCGCAGACCCTCAACGACCGGACGGACCTCGAACAGCGGGTGGCCGCCGTCTACCAGCACATCTACCCGAGCATCTCCACGCCCGCGGTGCTCGCGCGGCTGGACCTGGGCCACGACCGGGGGCGGCGGGTGACCGCGGAGATGGGGATCGGGACCGACCCGGCGCAGGAGCCCGAGCCGGCGCTGTCCTGAGGCCGCGCCCGCGGCGAGCACCACGGCGAGCACCGCGGGGTGAAGACGCGCGGTGAAGACGCGCGGGGCCTGGGTATACGACGTGGGGGTGCGGCCGCAGGGCGGGTTGGCGTACGCCTCTTGCGCACGTCGGCTCCAGCGGGACACAAGCCGTGCTCCGGTGCGACCGCAGACTGTGGCCGACAAGATCTTGTACCCCCCTGGGCAAACCGCATTGACGGTTTGTGGAGACTCCATGGTCAAGCAGGAGCGTGCGGCCCGCACGCGAGAGACTCTGATCCGCGCTGCCGCGGAGGTGTTCGCCGAGCAGGGTTTCGTGACCGCGTCGATCGCGGCGATCAGTCGGCGGGCCGGTGTGAGCGCCGGCGGGCTGCACTTCCACTTCGGGAACAAGACGGTGCTCGCCCAGGCCGTCGAGGACCGGGCGGCGCAGGCGCTGCGGCAGGTCACCACCGAGCGGTGGGGCGGCGCGGCCGCGTCCGGGACGGTGGACGGCAACGCCCTGCAGGTGCTGGTGGATTCCTCCCATGCCCTGATGGCCCTGCTCGCGGCGGACGTGGTGGTGCGGGCCGCCTTCCTGCTGTGCGCGGACGTCTCCCGCAGGAGCGCGATCGACCTGCGCCGTCAGTGGCGCCTGTGGGTCGAGGCGCTCACGCGGGCCGCGGCGCGGCAGGGCGCGCTGGCCGAGGGGCTCTCCCCGCAGGACGCGGCGGGCGTGGTGGTGGCCGCCACCGTGGGGCTGGAGGCCCTGGGAGCCCGCGAACGGGACTGGCTCGCGCCCCACGTCCTCACCCGGTTCTGGGCGCTGACGCTCCCCCGGCTCGCGGCCGACGGCACTCTGGGCGGGCTGGTGGCGGAAGGCTCGGCCGGTGAAGCCGGCCGCGGTTCCCCCGCATAACGGGGCGCCGTACCAGACCTGATGGTCTGTTTGAAGGGCTACGGGAGTCGGTTCCGGGGCTCCCGGCGGGGGCGATCAAAGGGCGTGGAGACCGCCGCGCTATGGCCCACGGTCGGGTGAAATCGCAGGTGGGAGTGAGTTTTTGAGGGACGGTCAGATCGCGTCGATCCATAAAACAGCGCAACCGGTTTGATATTGACAAACCGTCGGTCCTGTTTTCTACTTGCTGTGCGACTCATCCAAGGACAGGGGAGTACGGCGTGGACATCGATGTACTGGGCGCGTTGGCTGTGCGGGAGAACGGGATCTCCATCACGCCGACCGCCCCCAAGCCCCGGCAGGTCCTGGCGCTCCTGGCCCTCCATGCCGACCAGGTGGTGCCCGTATCGGCGCTGATCGAGGAGCTGTGGGCGGGCGAACCGCCGCGCAGCGCGCGCACGACGCTCCAGACGTACGTCTTGCAGTTACGTGCCCTCATCGCGACCGCTCTGGAGCGCAGCGCTGCCGGCGGCGCGGAGGCCGGTGCGGATCCCCGCGATCCCCGCGATCCCCGGGATCCCGGCGATCCCGTGCGGACCGCGAAGGACATACTCGTCACCCTGCCGGGCGGCTATCTGCTGAGCAGCGGCGGCGGCGTCCTGGACGTGCGGGAGTTCGACCGGCTCGCCGGGACCGGCTACCGCGCCATGGACGCGGGTGACTTCCCCGCCGCCGCGCGGCTGCTGCGCGAGGCGCTGGCCCTGTGGAGCGGGCCCGCCTTCGCCGACGTGCAGGGCGGGGTCCAGCTGGACATGGAGGCCAGACGGCTGGAGGAGACGCGGCTGTGCGCCCTCGACCAGCGGATCGAGGCGGATCTGCGGCTGGGCCGGCACCGGGAGTTGCTGGCCGAACTGACCGTGCTGGCGAGCCGGTACCGCACGCACGAGAACCTGCACGGCCAGTTCATGCTCGCCCTGCACCGCTCGGGGCGGCGCGGCGAGGCGCTGGACGTCTACCAGCGGCTGCGCGGGACGCTGGTGCGCGAGCTGGGGCTGGAGCCGTCGGTGGCGCTGCGGCGCCTGCAGCGCTCGATCCTGATGGCGGGCCCCGAGGGCCTCGCCGAGCCGGGCGTCGAGCCCGGGGGCGAGCGGCTCGTACGGGTCTGAGGCGTGTGAGCTGTTGAGCTGTTGAGGTGTCGGGGCGTGTGAGGTGTTGAGGTCTCCGGGGCCTCAGGGGACTTCGCCCTCCGGCCTGTCAGGGGCCGTCGAGGTGTGCGGGGCCCTGTCGGTCGGCGGCGGGGCGAGAGGGGACGGCTCGGTGCAGGAAAGGTCGGAGCGAACCCGAAGGCGGCTGGTCCGTGCCGCGGCCGAGATGTTCCACCGCAACGGCTACGCCAGCGCGACGCTCGGCGAGATCGCGGGCGCGGCCGGGGTGACGAAGGGGGCGCTGTACTTTCACTTCGCCTCCAAGGACGAGCTGGCGGAGGCCGTGCAGCAGCGGGGATACACCCTGCTGCACGACGAGGTACGGGCCCTGCGCGAGTCGGGGGCCTCGCCGTTGCAGGCGCTGATCGACATCACGCACTGGCTGGCGGCGACGCTGTACGAGGATCCGGCGATCCCGGCGAGCTTCCGGATCACCAAGGAGTGCGGGGCGGGGCCGCGGGGGCCCGTCGGGGCGCAGTCGGTGGTGGTGGACTTCCACGCGGCGTGGATCTCGGCGGTCTGTACGTTGCTCCGGCTGGCGAGGGACGCGGGTGAACTGCCGGCGGTGGAGCGCGAGTGGGAGAGCGCGCAGGCGCTGGTGGCGGCCGTGGCGTGCGGGATCGAGGGCCTGTCCGGTACCGGGATGCCGTACGGGGAGCTGCAGCGGAAGGTGGCGGCCCTGTGGGCCCTGCTGCTGCCGAGCCTCGTGGCGGCCGAGAGCGTACGGAAGTACCGGGCGCGGGCGCCGGGTGGCGCGGCGGGCGGGCCGGGGTCCGGCCCAGCCGCGGAGTTCCTCGGGGCGGTGCGGGAGGGAGCGGGCGGTGGAGCGGGCGGAGCGGCCTGTGAGCGGTGAGACGGTGGTGCCGCTGTGGGCGGCGCCGCTGGGAGGGACGGCCCGTGGTGGCGGTGGCGGTGCGGCGGCCGTCGAGGGGAACGGGGACGGGGTGACGCCGCCGGGTGCCGTGCGGGCGGGCCGGGTGCCGCCCGGTGACGCGGACCGGGCCGACGCGGCGGGCGCGCAACTCCCGTAGAGGGGCGCGGTGATCGCGGTACGGAGCGGTGGGCGGGCGGGACGGGCGCCTCGGGGTGTGCCCGGCACGGGCAGTGCGTACGGAGGCCGGACGGGTACCTGACGTCCGGCGTTCGCGTTCCTCTTCCGGTGCGGCCTGCCCCCGGGTGAAGTGGTCCTTTCCCGGGCCGGGTTCGTGCGGTGTTCCGCCTGGGTGCGGGCCTGTTCCACGGCTGCGGGACGGGGGCGTGGAGAGGGGCTCGAAGGGGGCTTGAGAATCCGGTGAATTCGGTCAAGTACCGCTACCGTGCCCCGAGTCGAAGGCCGAAAAACGAGGGAGTCGACGACTTGCGGAGGAGACCGTGAAGATTAAGGTGCTGGGTCCGTTGAGTGCCGAGGTCAACGGGGGTTCGATCGTTCCGACCGCACGCAAGCCGCGGCAGATCCTGACGCTCCTCGCCCTCTACCCGGGCCGGGTGGTGCCGGTGCCCACGCTCATGGAGGAGCTCTGGGGCACCAACCTGCCGCAGAGCGCTCTCACGACCTTGCAGACGTACATACTCCAGCTGCGCCGGCAGCTCGGTACCGCCATGGGGCCGGGAGGTGGCGGTCCGGGCAGCGCCGGTGGCGCGAAAGAGGTCCTCGTGACGCGGCACGGCGGGTACCTGCTGCAGATCCCGCCGGAGGCGGTGGACGTCCACGAGTACGAGAGCCTCGTGTCCCGGGGCCACAGCGACTTCGAGCAGGGCGACGACGAGAGCGCGGCAGCGATGCTGCGCGCGGCGCTCACGCTGTGGCAGGGGCCCGCGCTGGTCGACGTACGGGTGGGGCCGATCCTGGAGATCGAGGTGATGCGGCTGGAGGAGAGCCGGCTGGTCACCGTGGAGCGGCGGATCGACGTGGACCTGCGGCTGGGCCGGCACACGGAGCTGCTGGCCGAGCTCACCGAGCTGATCGCACGGCATCCGCAGCACGAGGGGCTGCACTCGCAGGCGATGGTGGCGCTGTACCGGTCGGGGCGCCAGGCGACGGCCCTGGACGTGTACCGGCGGCTGCGGGGCCGGCTGATCGAGGACCTGGGGGTGGAGCCGTCACCGCAGCTCCAGCGGCTGCACCAGGCGATGCTGACGGTCGATCCGGCGCTGGACGTGCAGGCGGGGCCGAAGCGGGGGTCGACGTTCGACCTGTACGCGGTCTGAGCCCGCGGCCCGGCCGGCCCGGGTGGCGGGGCCGGCGGGCTGGCGGGGCTGCGGGTGTCGGTCGGTGGACTCGCTGTCGGCCCGGCTCATGGCTGCCGACCCGGACACCGGTGAGCAGTGCGAGGTGGACGTCCTCAAGGAGCACTTCTGGACGCCGCCGACCCAGACCGCGTACGGGCCGGTCCTCGCCTTCGACTCCGTCATCGGGACGAAGGTCCGCGCCCTGGCCGACCGCGGCGCCGTCCGCGACCTCATCGACGTACACGCCGCCTCCCATCATCGCACGGCCCGTGAGCTGGAGAGTCTCGGCGTGCGGCACGGTCGGGACGAGTTCCGCCTCCACGACCTCCGCGACCGTCTCGCCGGCGCGGACTGGGCCGACGACGAAGAGTTCACCGCTACGGCCTCACCGAGGACGAGACGGCTGAACTGCGGGGCCGGGCCCAGCGCTGGGTGAGCGATCTCGACCAGCGCCTGCACGACCACGACCGCGACGAGGTCTGACGGTTCCGGGGTGGTGCCTGGCGGGGCGCTACAGGCCGAGGATGAGGCCCACCGCGGCGGCGGAGCCGAGGTGGGCGGCGGTCAGCATGAGCCATTCGATGATTCCCATGCGCCGGCGGCTGCGCGCCTGCGCCCGCCACTCGAGGACGATGCCGGTGACGGCGGCGGCGAGCAGGGGGGCCCACAGCAGGGCCCACCAGGACCAGACGCCGCCGAAGCGGAGCACGGCGCACGCCGCGCCGGTGAGCGGCACCATCAGCGACCAGGAGGGCGTCTGCCGTGTGTCGTGGGGATGCGCGGCGGTTGAGGGGTCGTTCACTGCGGGTGGCCTTTCGTGCCGGCGGTGTCCGTGGCTGTGCCCGCGAACGTATCCCGGCTCGGTGGTGTCCCTCAAAGGGTTGGCGCCGCGGGCGTGTTCACGAACGGATCCACCGTGGGCCGGGTCCGGCGTCTGGGCCAGCCGATGTCGTCGTCCGGGTGGGTCTTCTCGGCCGGGTCGGCGGGCCGGGGGGCTGGGGACACCGATGGCCTCATGATCGACTCCAAGGCGCTGAATGCGAGAAGAGCGGGCTCCGGCCGGTGCCGGGGCCGGGTTCTGGAGAGTCTGCCTCGGTCGGTTCGAGGAACGCTTGAGGAACGCATGACGTGCGCATGAGAGCCGTGGCGAACCCCTGGCAAAGGTTTGCCCGCGTGTTGCCGGGCGCCCTACGCTCGATGGCGGTTCCCGACAGATTTCTTGCCCGCGACCTCAGGGATGCTCATGCTGCGACAGCCCGCGTTCGGACACCGCCTGAGAAAGCTCCGGATGGCCCAGGGCCTGTCCCAGACGGCGCTGGCCGGCGAGGGCATGTCCACCGGCTACCTGTCCCGTCTGGAGTCGGGCGCACGGCAGCCGACCGAGCGGGCCGTGGGGTACCTGGCCGGCCGGCTGGGCCTGGAACCGGCCGACTTCGAGGAGCCGGCCACCGGCTCGCTGGCGCATGCGCTCACCCTCGCGGCGTCCACCGGCTCCCCCGACGCCATCGAGGCCCTGCGCCAGGCGCTGGCCGCCGAGGGGCACGAGCCGCCGGTATTGCGCTGGCAGGCGCTGTGGCTCCTCGCCCGGGCCGCCCGCGTCCAGGGCGACCACGCGCTGGAGCTGGACCGGCTCACCCGGCTGGTGGCGCTCGGCGAGGAAGTGGGTGTGTGCGAGCTGCGCGTGCGGGGCCTGACCCGGCTCGCCCGCTGCCTGCGGTCCGTCGGTGAGATCAACCCGGCCCTGGACGCCGCCGTCGAGGCCCACCGGATCGCGCTGGGCGAGGAGTTGGGGGTGGAGGACCGGGCCACCGCCCTGCTGGCGCTGGTGTCCGTACAGGCCGAGGCCGGCCGGATCGGCGACGCCCGGGTGCATGCCGACGAGCTGACCGTCCTCGTCGGGGGCCGCTCCGACGCGCTGTGGGCCGAGGCGATGTGGACGGCCGCGGCCGTGCGGATGCGCCAGGGCGACTACCCGGGCGCGCAGGCGTTCCTGGACGACGCCCTCGACCGGTTCGGCAGCCAGGAGGATCTGGTCCTGTGGATCCGGCTGCGGCTGGCCACGGCCCGGCTGCACCTGCAGAAGCTGCCCGCCGATCCGGAGCAGGCACGCCGGCGCGCCGCCGAGGCCGAGGCCGCGCTCGCATTCGTGGGCACGCCGGCCCTGCGGCAGGACCTGACCGCGCTCAAGGCCGACCTCGCGTTCGCCACCGGCCGGTACGACGACGCGCGCGCCCTGCTCGGCCAACTGGCCGCCGACCAGCCGAGGATGACCTACCGCGGCCGGGTGCGGCTGGAGATCCTGCGTCATCAGCTGCTGATCCTCGGCGGCGACCCCTCCGGGATCCAGGGCCTGCGCGATCTGGCCCAGCAGGCGCAGGAGGACGCCAACATCGACCTCGCCGCCGAGATCTGGCGGGTGCTGGCCGACGCACTGACCCAGGCCGGACAGGCGGGACAGGCCGTACAGGCCGCCGGACAGGGCGGGCAGGGCGGGCGGGTGGGGCGGCTCAGCGGGGCCTCGACCGTCGGCGGTTGAGGAAGGCTCAAGTCCCCTGGTGCAGCCTGGAACGCATCGCAGGAACGATCAGGGGGTACGTCTCATGCCGTCGCAGCGCGTGCACGCGAGCGAGCGGACGGCGTGGGTGGCCGCCCCGGCCGGCGTGGTCTACGGACTGCTGGCCGACGCCGTCCGCTGGCCCCTTCTGCTGCCCTCGCACGTCCACGTCGAGCGGATGGACTTCGACGGGGTCCGGGAACGGCTGCGGGTCTGGGACGTGCGCGACGGGAGGGTCCGCTCCTTCCACGTGCGCCGGGTGCTGGACCCGCACGCCAGGACCGTCGGGTTCGAGGAGGAGGACACCGCCCGTCCGGGCGTGCCCACCGCCGGCGTGTGGACGGTCGAGGCGCTCGGCGAGACCGAATCACTCCTGACGCTACGTCAGGAACGTACTCTGGAGGGGCTTCCCGCCGCCGCGAGCGAGCGCAGCCGGCGGGAGTGGGAGGCGGAGCCGGCCGAGCGGCTCGCCCACGTGAAGGGGATCGCCGAGCGCTGGGAGCGCCTGGACCAGCTGGTGTTCTCCTTCGAGGACAGCGTGCGCGTCGACGGCCCCGCCGAGCTGGTCTACGACTTCCTCTACCGGATCGGGGACTGGCCCGAGCGCGTCCCGCACGTGGAATCGGTCGGCGTGATCGAGGACGTACCCGGGGTGCAGCTGGCGACCGTGGACACCTGCGCCGCCCCCGGCGGGGCTACGGTCACCACCCGGTCGGTGCGGCTGTGTTTCCCCTCGGCCGCGCGGATCGTCGACAAGGAGCTGACGACGTCCCGGCTGCTCGCCGCGCACAGCGGCGAGTGGTCGCTGGTCCCGGACGGGGGCGGCGTACGGGTCGTCTGCGCCCGGCGGGTGATGCTGCGGGAGGAGGCGGTCGAGGAGGTGCTGGGGGCGGGGACCGACCTCGTGGAGGCCCGCCGGTACGTACGGACGTGGCTGGGGCGGGCCGGTACGGAGACGCTGCGCCTGGCCAGGTGGCACGCCCAGAGCGCCGTACGCCGTCTGCGATGAGCCACGAGCCCCCGCGCCCCCGCGCCCGCGAGTCCGCGATCCGCGAGTCCGCGATGAGCACGAGAAGGAGGTCGTGACCATGGTTGCCGCCCGGTCCCGCCCGGAGGCGCTCGGCGCGCCGCTGCACATCGCCGGTCCCGAAGGCCCGTGGGACGAGGTGGGCGACCGGCTCGACGACACCGGCCGGGCGGTGATCTGCACGACGTGGGGCCAGTGGCTGGCCGCCGTGCTGCTCGACCCCGCGCTGCGGCCCCTGCTCGGGCGCGACTGGCCGCGCTACCGGCAGACGGCGGCCGCGGCCGGCAGGATGCGCTTCGCCGTCTCGCGGTTCGTGGTCAAGCACGCCGCCGCGGCCGCGCTGAACGTTCCCGTGGACACCCTGGAACTGGGCTACGAGCCGGACGGGCAGCCCCTGGTGCGGGGTGCGGGCGAGGACCTCGCGGTGAGCCTGGCGCACACCGGTGAGCTGATCGTGGTCGGTGTCAGCCGTAGCGGTCCGATCGGTGTGGACGCGCAGCCCGCGGACCGTGACGTGGCCGTCGAGGTGCCGCCCGAGCGGTGGTGCACCGCGGCGGAACGCGCGGCACTGGCCGCCCTGCCCGAGGGCGAGCGCCGGGCCCGGCTGCTGTGGCTGTGGACCCTGAAGGAGGCCCGTACCAGGGCGCTCGGGCACGGGCCGCGCGGCGGCTTCCCCGCCGTCGGGTTCGACCGTGATGAGCGGGGCCGTGTCGCCTTGGTGGGCGTGCCGGATGAGGAGGGGGACGCGGGCGGGGAGTGGACGTTCACCGCCCATCGGGTCCTGGAGCGCCATCTGGTCGGCGCCGCGCACCGGCGCCGGCCCGCTCTGCCGGCGGACGGGAAGGCGCAGGTCGACACCGGTTCGCGAAGCGCTGCAGCACCACTTGAGGAAAGGGGAACCGGGCCCCGGGACCACTTACCCTTTCTGCGACCGGTGACCTCCGGGTGGGGCGAGGGAAGGCGGACGCCGTGAACGCAGGGGAACGCTCCGCGGTGCCCTTCGCGCCGGTTTTCCCGTGTCGTGTCCGTGTCGGTGACTGACAAGAGCGCGGACGGGCCCGGGCCGGTCCTCGCGGTGGTGCACGAGGCGGGCCGCGCCGCGCCCGGTTCCGCGCTCGTCCTCGGCCTGCGGGGGCTGCGCCACGACGCGGACGCCGAGTTGTTCGCCGCCCGCATCGCCGAGCGCCACCGCCGCTTCCGGGTCACCCTGGAGGGCCACGGGCCGGGCCGGCACACCCTGCGCCTGCTGCCGGACACCGGCGCGCCCGGTCCCGCGTCGCCGAGCCCGGCGTCGCCGGGTCCCGCGGATCTGAGCGCCGAGCTGCTGGCGGACCTGCTGGGCCCGTACCCGGGCGCCGGTGAGCCCCTGGCCCTGGCCGGGGACCGGCGCGAACTGCTCGCGGAGGCCGTCACCCGTGCCGACGGGCCGGACCGGTACCTGGAACAGGTCCACTGGAACTGGTCGGGCCCGCTCGACCGGGCCCGCTTCGACGCGGCCTGGCAGTCCGTCTGCGGGCGGGAGTCGATCCTGCGGGCCGCCTTCGACTGGACGGCGGTGCCACGGCTGCTGCTGCATCCGTACGCCGAAGTCGAGATCGTCCACCGTACCCGCGCGGACACCACCTGGCGGGAACTCCTCGACGCGGACCGGGCGCGGGGGTTCGCCCTCAACCGGCCGCCGCTGCTGCGCCTGACCCTGCTGGAGGGGGACCCGGGGGCGCCCACCCGGGTGCTGCTGACCTGCCACCGCGCGCTGCTCGACGAGCACGGCGTCCACCTCCTGCTGCGCGCGTTCTACCGCGCCTACCTGGCCGCGGGCGCCCTGCCCGGCGGTGAGCGCCGCCCCGACCTGCGCGACCACGCGCGCTGGCTGGCCCGGCAGGGCACCGAGGGGGCCCGGGAGCTGTGGACGCGCGCGGCGCCCCCGCGCGGCGCCGCGACCGCGCCGGGACGCCCCGGCGCGGACACCCGCCAGAGCGGCGAGGGGCGCCTGCGCCGGCGGCTGGAGGACCCGTACGGGCCGCGGCTGCGTTCCTGGGCCGCGGCGCGGGGGGCCGGCGAGAGCAGCGCCCTGCACATGGTGTGGGCGCTGCTGCTGTACCGGGCGGCCGCGGCCGAGGGTCCGCTGGCGGTGAGTTTCGGCGTGCGGGTCTGCGGCGGTGACATCGCGCTGCCCGGAGCGGCCGGTATCCCCGGGCTGCTGGGCAGTGCGCTGCCGATGACGGTGCGGGTGGATCCGGCGGCCCCGCTGGCCGCTCTGCTGCGGCAGGTGCACGACGCCCGGCTGGACATGGGCGCCTATTCGTGGGTGTCGGCCGACCTCATCCGCGAGTGGAGCGGCCGGGGGCCGGGCGAGCGGCTCACCGACAGCGTCATCGTCTTCGACGGTCCGGCCGATCCGGGGGCCGGCGTGGGGCGTGAACTGCAGGCGCAGGGCGTCGGCGTGGACGCGCCGCGGACCGTCGGCGCCGGCGGTGGTGTGCCCGTCACGGTGGTCGCCCGGCACGAGAGCGGCGGCGCGCTGGTGCTCGACGCCGTGTACGACCGGGCGCGTCTGGCGGACGCGGACGCCGCCGCCGTCCTCGGGCAGTGCGTCGGCCTGCTGCGGGCCCTGACCGATCTGCCGGACCCTGATCCCACGGTCGGCGGGGTGCTGGCCCTGCTGGCGGACGCGGAGGCCCCGTCCATGGCCGCCCGGCCGCCGGCGGTGCGGCGTACCGCGCTCCGCACGCTGCGCGGCGGGGCGTCTTCGGCGGAGGTGATCTGTCTGCTGGCGGTCCCGGGGGTGGTGGGCGGCTGCTACGAGCGGTTCGCCCGCGACCACCAGGGCCCGCAGACGATCGTGGTGTGGGACCTGGACGGCCCGCCCGGCCCTACGGTGCCCGGCCCTACGGTGCCCGGCGCGGTGGTGCCCGCGGCCCTCGCCGAGCTGCTGGCCTGCGGCAGGCGGCTGGTGCTGGGCGGGTGCGGGCCGGGCGCGGGGGCGGCGTACGAGCTGGCGCGGGTTCTCGCGGACGGGACCGGATCGCCGGTGAGTGTCGTCATGACCGGGCTCGGCGGTCCCCGGAGCAGCGCGGAGGCGCTCGCCCGGGGGCTCGCGGGTGTGGCCGTGCGGCGCGACTGAGCGGGGCCGCCCTCCGGCGACGACGGGAGTTTGACGTCAGGCCCTAGGCGGCGTAGAGGTCGAAGGTGGAGGTGCGGCGCGGTCCGGCGAGGACGTCGAGCTGCGGGTCGACGGCGAGCATGGCCTGGTGCAGTCGCTGGAGTTGGGGTGACGGTTCGACGCCCAGGTCCTCGATCAGCCGGCCGCGCAGCCGGCGGTACACGTCCAGGGCGGTGGCCTGCCGGCCCGAGCGGTACAGGGCCACCATGACCTGCGAGTGGAGTCCCTCGTGCTGGGGGTGACGTGCGGTCAGCTCGGTCAGCTCGGCGATCAGTTCCGCGTGCCGGCCCAGCCTCAGGTCGGCGTCGATCCGCCGCTCCACGGTGACCAGGCGGCTCTCCTCCAGGCGCATCACCTCGATGTCGAGGATCGGTCCGACGCGTACGTCGACCAGGGCGGGGCCCCGCCACAGGTCCAGGGCGGCCCGGTAGCGGGCGGCGCAGACCCGGCTGTCGCCGGATTCGAAGGCCGACTGGCCCTCGCCGGCGAGGCGTTCGTAGTCGTGCACGTCGACGCCGTCCTCGGGTATCTGCAGGAGGTAGCCGCCGTGCCGGGTGACGAGTACTTCCTTGGCGCCGCCGGGGGCGTCGGGGCCCATGGCGGTGCCCAGTCGTCTGCGCAGTTGGAGGATGTACGTCTGCAGGGTGGTCAGCGCGCTCTGGGGCGGCGCGGTTCCCCAGATCTCCTCCATGAGGGTGGGAACCGGTATGACGCGCCCTGGATAGAGCGCGAGGAGCGACAGGAGCTGTCTTGGTTTGCCCGCGGTCGGAACGATGGATCCCCCGTTGACCTCTGCGCTCAGCGGACCCAGAACCTGAATTCTCACGGTCTCCTCCGTACTTCCTTGGCTCTTTTCCTCCGGTGGCCAAGGAGCTGCCCCCGTTCGAGGCACGCTAGCCGGGGTGGATGTGCTCCATCTCTTTCCTGTAGTGGCTTTCGAGCCGCCGCCGAGCGGTTACGGCCAGTCGATCAGGGCGGTGGCGGGTCCGGCGGCGGCCGGGGTGCCGGCCGAGGTCGGGGGGACCGGCCAGTCGATGGCGCCGCCGTCGGCGTGGGCGGCCGCGCCCGCGGTCAGGACGGCGGTGGCGACGAGGGCGGCGGTGGCGACGACGCGGGCGATGTTCTTCATGGTGGCTCCTCCGTGGCAACGTTTTGAATCTTCTTGGCAAGTCCTCTGCCAAGAAGATTGGCAACGCCTGCTTGGGATTTGCTCGTCAATCGCTTGAGAAAAGCTGGAGGGAAGGGCGGGCACCGCCCGCCGGCCTCCCTTTGTGAAGGTCAGGCACCTTCATGAATTGCCGTGACCTGCACGGACGTTGATATGCCAGGGGGCGAGTGGGGATTTGCCAGGAGTTGCCAAGGAGCCGGAACTTGAGCATCGCCGGAGCGGGCATTGCCAAGACCGCCAAGCAATAGGCAATGTATTGCCAAGCGTTCTGGCAATACATGGAACACAGGGTCGTGGCGACGTGCCACGGCCCCGACAGCGGGGGGAGGCCCCTGAATGAATGCGCCGATGAATGCGCCGACGTACGACACGGAACGAACGGCCCACCTGGACACGGCGGGCACGGGCCGGATGCCGGACGGTGTGCGGGCCGTGCTCGCCGCCTGCACGGCCCGCGACGACCGCTTCGGGAGCCGCGCGCTGAAGGAGCACCTCGGCGCCGTCCTGGACACCGAGGTGCACGACCGTCTCGGCGGCCTGCTGGGTGTCCCGGCCGGCGACACGGTCCTCACCACCGGCGCGGCCGCGGCCTTCGACGCCTTCGTCTCCGCCACGGAGCTCGGCCCCGGCGACCGGATCTGGACCACCCCGCACGAGGGCGTGGACCACCTGACCACCCTCTACGCCCTGCGTGACCGCACCCGTTGCCGGCTGGAGGTGGTCCCGCTGCGCGCGGACGGCGACCTCGACCTGGACTGGATGCGGGCCCACATCGACGAGGACGTCGCCCTCGTCTCGGTGGTCCACGTCTCCTCGGCCTGCGGCACCGTCAATCCGGTCGAGCGGGTGGGCCGGCTCCTGGCCCCCCACCGGGCCCGGTACGCCGTCGACGCCTCCCACTCCGTCGGCCAGCTCCCCGTCGACGCCGCGCGCACCGGAGCGCACCTGGTCACGGCGGACGGCTGGAGGTTCCTGCGCGGCCCGGACGCGGTGGGCTTCGCCTACGCCGCGCCCGGGGTGTGGGGCGGCCGTCCGCCGGCGCCCGCCCCGGCGGCCGTGGCCGCGCTGAACGCCGCCCTCGCCGACCACGCCGGCGCCTCCCGCCTCCCGCGCGAGGACCTGCTGCCCCGGCTGCGCGCGGTCGTCGAGCGGACGCCGGGGATCGAACTGCTCGCGCCGGGCCGGGAGCAGGCCGGGATGCTGGCGTTCCGTCACGGCGAGGTCCCGGCGGCGCTCATCCGGCGCGGCCTGGCCCGGCGCGGGGTCGTCCTGCGCAAGAGCGTCGCGCAGGAGAACCCGCTCCACCCGGCCGTCCGGGACGGCGCCACCGCCGTCCGGGCGTCCGTCCACCACGACAACGGCGCCCAGGACATCGACCGCTTCGAGCAGGCCCTGCGGGAGGTCCTGCGGGAGGAGCGGGAGAGGCGGGAGTGCACCGGCGCGGCCTTCGCCGCGGCACCTGCCGCGGTCGGCGCCGCCGTCGCGGACGGCTCCGGCGGGCCGTCGCCGTACCGGGCGAAGCCGGCCGGCCGCCGCCACCTCACCCTGCACCGGGCGACCTGAGCCCTGCCGCACCCGGGCGGGGGCCCCACCCCGCCTCAGGCCACCCCGTCCTCAGGCCGCCGGGCCGACCGGCGCCGGGCCCGCGTGCCGGGCGGCGCCAGGACCACGTCTCGTACGGGGTTCGAGCGTACTTCCACGGCGTCTTGAGCCCCGCGCGCGACGGTGGCCGCAATCCGGTCTTCAGATCTGGAGGATCCACATGACCATCAGTGACGTGCCCACCCTGCCGGGCAGAGACCCTGCCGCGGAACTGGCCGGCATCAAGGCCCTGGCCCTGGCCGGCCCCGACGAGCGGGCCACCGAAGCGCAGCACGCCAAGGGCAAACTCACCGCCCGCGAACGCATCGCGCTGCTGCTGGACGAGGGCTCGTTCCACGAGATCGAGGCGCTGCGCCGGCACCGCGCGAGCGGTTTCGGGCTGGAGCAGAAGCGGCCCTACACCGACGGCGTGGTCACCGGGTGGGGCACGGTGGGCGGCCGCACCGTGTTCGTGTACGCGCATGACTTCCGCATCTTCGGCGGGGCGCTGGGCGAGGCCCACGCGGAGAAGATCCACAAGGTGATGGACCTGGCCGAGGCGGCCGGCGCCCCGCTGGTCTCGCTGAACGACGGTGCCGGTGCCCGGATCCAGGAGGGTGTGTCCGCGCTGGCCGGTTACGGCGGCATCTTCCAGCGCAACACCCGCTCCTCCGGGGTCATCCCGCAGATCAGTGTGATGATGGGCCCGTGCGCGGGCGGGGCCGCCTACTCCCCCGCGCTCACCGATTTCGTCTTCATGGTCCGCGGGACCTCGCAGATGTTCATCACCGGCCCGGACGTGGTGCGTGCCGTCACGGGTGAGGAGATCACCCAGAACGGTCTCGGCGGCGCCGATGTGCACGCCGCGGTCTCCGGGGTGGCCGCCTTCGCCTACGACGACGAGCAGAGCTGCCTGGAGGACGTACGGCACCTGCTCTCGCTGCTGCCGTCCAACAACCGTGAGACACCGCCGCGCGAGTACGGTGATGACCCCGCTGACCGGCGTACCGAGGCGCTCTCGGGCATCGTCCCCGCCAATCCGCAGCAGGCGTACGACATCCGCCGGGTCATCGAGGAGGTCGTCGACGACGGCGACCACTTCGAGGTGCAGCCCGGCTGGGCGGCCAACGTGGTGTGCACGCTGGCCCGGATGGACGGGCACGTCACCGGTTTCGTCGCCAACCAGCCCGCGAGCCTGGCCGGGGTCCTCGACATCCACGCGAGCGAGAAGGCGGCGCGCTTCGTGCAGTTCTGCGACGCCTTCAACATTCCGCTGGTCACCCTGGTCGACGTGCCCGGTTTCCTGCCGGGTGTCGGCCAGGAGCACGGCGGGATCATCCGGCACGGCGCCAAGCTGCTGTACGCGTACTGCAATGCCACCGTCCCGCGGATCTCCCTGGTGCTGCGCAAGGCGTACGGCGGTGCCTACATCGTCATGGACTCCCGTTCCATCGGCGCGGACCTCGCGCTGGCCTGGCCCACGAACGAGATCGCCGTCATGGGCGCCGAGGGCGCGGCGAACGTCATCTTCCGCCGGGAGATCGCCGCTTCCGCCGACCCCGACGCGACGCGCGCGCAGAAGATCAAGGAGTACACGGCCGAGCTGATGCACCCCTATTACGCCGCCGAGCGCGGTCTGGTCGACGACGTCATCGACCCGGCCGAGACCCGCTCGGTGCTCGTGGGGGCCTTGGCCATGCTGCGTCCCAAGTACGCCGACCTGCCGTCGCGCAAGCACGGCAACCCGCCGGTATGACGGCCGGGGAGGCGGCGGCCGCACCGGGGGCGGGGGCGGAGCCGTGGAGGATCGTGCGCGGGCGCCCCGACGCGGCGGAGACGGCCGCCGTGCTGGCGGTCCTGAGCGCCCTGCTGGGCCGGCGCGCGGTCGAACGGCCCGATCCGCCGCGCACGGAGGCGGCCGGATGGGACCGCGCCGGCGGGTTCCGGCGTGCGGGAACCTGGCGCGAGCGCTGATCCGTCGCGCCCCGAGTGCCCTGCGGCACGCTCGGGACGTCTGGTGAGCGACGGAGGGAACAAGCATGAGCGTGAAGACGAGAGAGATGTCTCCCGAACGGCCCGTGGCGCTGGTCACCGGGGCGACCAGCGGCATCGGGCTGGCCGTCGCCCGGGATCTGGGCGCCCGCGGCCACCGGGTGTTCGTCTGCGCGCGTACCGAGTCCGCGGTCAAGCAGACCGTCGCCGACCTGCAGGGCGAAGGGCTGAGCGTGGAGGGCGCGGCCGCCGATGTGCGTGACCGCACGGCCGTACGGTCGCTGGTCGCCTCGGCGGTGGCGGCGTACGGGGCCCCGGTCAGTGTCCTGGTCAACAATGCCGGGCGCAGCGGCGGCGGCGTCACCGCGGAGATCACCGACGAGTTGTGGCACGACGTCATCGACACCAACCTCAACAGTGTGTTCCTGCTGACGCGGGAGGTCCTCAACAGCGGTGGCCTCGGCGTGCAGCCCTGGGGCCGCATCGTCAACATCGCCTCCACGGCGGGCAAGCAGGGGGTCCTGCTCGGTGCCCCCTATTCCGCGTCCAAGCACGCCGTGGTCGGGTTCACCAAGGCGCTCGGCAAGGAACTCGCGCCGACCGGGACCACCGTCAACGCGGTCTGCCCCGGATATGTGGAGACGCCCCTGGCGGCGCGCGTGCGCAGTGGCTACGCGCAGGCGTGGGAGACCACCGAGGAGTACGTCCAGGACCAGCTGGAATCCAGGATCCCGCTGGGCCGGTACTCCACGCCCGAGGAGGTGGCCGCTCTGGTGGGCTATCTGACCACCGATCTGGCGGCCTCCATCACGGCCCAGGCGCTCAACGTGTGCGGGGGGATGGGGAACTACTGACGCCGGCCGCCGCCGGGACCGGCGGCAGGAGGGAGGGCCGTGGACGGTCGGTCGTCCGCGGCCCTCCCCTCGTGCCGCCGGTCCCGGCGGCGGCGGCTCACAGGACGGTCGGCGGCCCCGAAACGTCCCAGACGACGGCCTGTGGGGCGATCCGGGCGTCCCGCCAGTCGGCCAGGGCGGCGGCGTGCACCTGCTCGTCCGAGAGCAGTACGTGGCGCAGCGCCGGCAGGTTGGCGCGGCTCGCGCGGGCGGCCGTGGCCAGCCGGGCGAAGGCGGACGGCAGTTGGGTCACCACGCTCACCTGCCGTTCGGCCAGCAGCCGGGCGAACGCGCGGGCGTCGCGGGCGGTGTCGCGGTCCACGACGACGGCGTGGGCGCCGCTGAGCAGGGGGGCCCAGATCTCCCTCATGCCCAGGTCCAGGCTGAGGGAGTGGAAGTAGGTCCACACCTCGTCCGGTCCCGACTCCAGCATCGGGACCACGGTGTCCACCCACGAGAGGATGTCCCGGTGGGTGACGGGCCGGACGGTGAGGGTTCGGCCGGGATCGCCGCCGGCGGGCAGGGCCAGGAAGGCCGTGTCCGGCGGGATCTCGCGGCCGATCGCCGTCTCGGGGCGTGCCGCGATGACGAATCTGCCCGCCTTGGCCAGCGGGATCTCGTCGCGCAGCAGTCCGCTGTCGGAGAGGACCATCTCGACGCCGGCGTCGCGCATCAGGCGTTCCTGGAGGCCCGGGTTGTGTCCGGGTTCCAGTGGCAGCACGGCGGCTCCGGTGCGCAGTGCGCCGACCACGGCGGCGGGGACGGTGCAGGAGCGCTGTGTGCGGACGGCGACGGCCGCGCCGGGTCCCGTCCGGCCCGACAGGCGGCGTGCGATGTCGTCGGCGCGCCAGTCCAGTTCGAGGTAGGTCGTCTGCTGTCCGGTGTCCCGGGTGCAGAGTCGGGTGGGGTGGCGGGCGGCGGCGGCCGCGAAGCGGATGTCGATGCGGTCCCGGCGCGCGGGCCGCCCGGCGGCCGGGTCGAGCCCGATCCGTCCGTGCAGAGCGGCCAGGTCGGCGGACAACCGGTCGAGCTCCGGATGATCCGGAGTGGCGTTCATGCGGCCTCCCAGCGGCGGGTCGTGACTCCGGGGCCGATGGTGTCGCAGGGGACCGGAAAACGGCTCAAGTCCCGCCGCAGAGGAGGGCTCGACGGTCGGTCAGAATCCGCTGGGCGGCTGCTGGACGGCTGCTGGACGGTCGCTCGACGAGCCCTCAAGGGTCGCTCGGGACGCCTGGCCCGCCCCGTGGGGGCATGCCTACGATTCTGGGGCTCACGCCGAAGCCACACTCTCTCCGTCGCGCTCCGAGGTGACCACTCGTAGACGCAGGCATATGGAACTGAGCTTTGTGGCTATGGCCCGTCTCGCGAGACTGGACTTGACTGTACTCATGACTCAGAACACGCAGATCACCCTCGTCATCGGCGGTCACGGCAAGACCGGCCGGCGCGTCGCCGAGAAGCTTTCCGCCCTGGGCCGCCAGGTCCGGATCGGTTCCCGTAGCGGCCGGCCCGCCTTCGACTGGCACGAGCCCGCCACCTGGGGTCCGGCGCTGGAGGGCGTCGACCGGGTGTACGTGACCTACTACCCCGACCTCGCCTTCCCGGGCGCCGCCGAGCAGGTCCGCGAATTCTCCAAGGTGGCCGTCGCGAACGGTGCGCGCCGTCTGGTGCTGCTGTCCGGCCGCGGTGAGGAGGCCGCGGAGGTGTCGGAGGAGAACCTGAAGGCCTCCGGCGCCGACTGGACCATCGTCCGCTCCAGTTGGTTCAACCAGAACTTTAACGAGAGCTTCTTCCTGGAGCCCGTACTGGCCGGCGAGATCGCCCTGCCGACCGGTGACGCGGTGGAGGCCTTCGTCGACGCCGACGACATCGCCGACGTCGTGGTGGCCGCGCTGACCGATGACAAGCACATCGGCAAGACGTACGAGCTGTCGGGCCCGCGCCTGCTCAGCTACAGCGATGTGGCCGCCGAGCTGACCAAGGCCACCGGGCGCGAGATCAAGTACATCTCGGTCACCAACGAGCAGTACCGTGCGGTGCTGCGCGAGAACGGCCTGCCCGAGGAGTTCGCGGACCTGTTCACCATGATCCTCGACGGGCGCAACGCGCACCTGGTGCACGGTGTCGAGGAGGCCCTGGGCCGCAAGCCCAAGGACTTCTCCGACTTCGCCCGCGACGCCGCGGCGTCGGGGGTCTGGAACGTCTGACGGCGCGAGCCCTCACGGCTGCGTCCCTCATGGCTCCTTGACCGGGCGGCGACTCTGGTACGGCCGCCGCCCGGTACTCGGGGTTCGGGGGACGCGCGCCCGCGCACCCGCACCACCCGCACACCCGCACCACCCGCACACCCGTGCCACCGCGCTCGGCAGACCGGCAGGAGGCTCCCGTGCCAGCTCCCCCGTCGTATTCCAGCGAACACGGACTGGAACACCTTCCCCCGCACTTCCACGGCTTCGCCCTGATGCACGTCGCGATGCGGCGCGACGCGGCCCGGCTGCGCGCCGCGGCCCCCGCGTGGAACGGCGCGGGCACCGAGTGGTGGCAGCGGCTGCGCCAGGTCATCGAATGGCACCACACCAGCGAGGACGACGTGCTGTGGCCGGGACTGCGCCGCCGGGACGCCGACTTCGACGCGCAGGCACGCGAACTGCACGAGGACCACGAGGAACTGGACGCCGCGATGGCGGCCGTCTCGACGGCGATCGCCCGCCGCGGTGACGGCCTGGTCCGGGCGGCGCAGACCTTCGAGGGTGTGCTGCGCGACCATCTGCGCGACGAGGAGCGGATCGTCTTCCCCGTCTTCGACCGGCTCGGCGAGCGGGCCTACCTGGCCGAGGAGCGCAAGGTCGTCTCCAGCGCCCCGATGCGCGTGATGACCTACCTCCAGCCGTGGATGTTCGACGGTGCTTCCCGGCAGTCGGTCGCGCACGTCGCGGCCACCATCCCGCCGCCCGTCCGGCTGATCGGCGCGACGCTGCTGAACCGGCGCTACGAGCGCACGTTGAAGGGAATCCTGAATTGAGCAGCACGACCACGCAATCGGTGACGCTGGTGGCGGCGACGGTGGGGACCGGGCTGATGGCCGGGCTGTACTTCGCCTTCGACATCTCGGTGATGCCGGGGCTGGGCCGCGGCGACGACCAGACGTACGTGACCGCGATGCGGAACATCAACGAGGCGATCGACAACGGCCTGTTCGGGCTGCTCTTCCTGGGCGCCTTCCTGGCGACCGGGGTGGCGGCCGTGCAGCAGCAGCGTGGCGGGCGCCCGGACGCGGCGCGCTGGGGCTGGCTGGCGTTCGCGCTCTACGGGCTGTCGCTGGCCGTCACCGCGATCGTGAACATCCCCCTCAACAACCAGCTGGCCCGGGCCGGCGCCGACGTGGCGGCGGCCCGCTCCCGCTTCGGCGGCCGGTGGGCCTCGGGCAACATCGTGCGTACGGTGGCCTGTACGGCGGCTCTGGCCGCGCTGGGACGGGCCCTGACGCTGCACGGCCGCGCGTCGGTGTAGGCCCCCCGGCCGCGGCGAGACCGGCGGCGGTGGCAGACGCTGTGGCGCTGCGCCGCTCCTCCCCCCGCGAACGGCGCCCGCTCTCTTCTCCGTCCCCCGCGGGAGAGCGGGCGCTTCGCCGTGTGCGGACACCGATGCGGGTGGCGGGCCGGGGGCATGACGTTCGAGGCGAGAGGATGTACGCATGGACACGCTGACCGGACTGCTGGAGGGCCCCAAGGCCCGGGGGGCCTTCCTGCTCAAGTCCGTCTTCAACCCGCCCTGGTCGCTGCGCGTGGAGGACCGGGCGCCGCTCTCGGTCGTCACGATGGTGCACGGCGACGCGTGGCTGCTTCCCGGGCACGGCACCCCGGTGGTGATCCGGCCGGGCGATGTGGCCGTCGTGCGGGGCCCCGATCCGTACACGGTGGCGGACTCCCGGGACACGCCGGTGCAGATCACGGTCGGCCCGGAGCAGCGGTGCAGTACCGAGGAGGGCGAGGACGTCACCGAGACGATGGCGCTCGGTGTGCGTACCTGGGGCGACGATTTCCAGGACGCCGGCTCGGCGGTGATGCTGAGCGGTACCTACCAGGCGCCGAGTGAGATCGGCCGGCGGCTGCTGAGCGCGCTGCCGACGATTTTGGTGCGGCCGGCCGAGGCCGCCGACACCACTTTGGTCGCTCTGCTCGCGTCGGAGATCTCCAAGGACGAGCCGGGCCAGGAGATCGTGCTGGACCGGCTCCTGGACCTGCTGCTGATCGGGGTGTTGCGGACCTGGCTGGCGGCGCCGGGCAGCGGCGCGCCGTCCTGGTACCGGGCCCAGAGCGATCCGGTGGTCGGGCCCGCCCTGCGGCTGCTGCACGAGAATCCCGCGCACGGCTGGACGGTCGAGGAACTCGCCCTGAAGGTGGGGGTGTCGCGGGCCTCGATGGCGCGCCGGTTCACCGATGTGGTGGGTGAGCCGCCGGTGGCCTATCTGACGGGGTGGCGTCTGGCCCTCGCCGCGGATCTGCTGCGGGAACCGGACGCCACCATCGCGACGGTGGCCCGGCGGGTGGGTTACAGCTCGGCCTTCGCCCTGTCGACGGCGTTCAAGCGGGTGCGGGGCATGAGTCCCCAGGAGTTCCGTTCGGGCGCGCACCCGGTTGCCGCGCCGCAGGCCCCGCAGCGGGCGCACACGGTGGTGCTGCCCGGGCCCTGACGGCCGGCGGTGACGCGGGTCCGGGCGCCGGGGACACGGACACCGGCCCGGGCCCGGGCCGGTGTCCGTGTCCTAGCGGGGGGCCGCCGAGGAGGTCAGTGCGGGTGCGGCGGCCTTCTCGGGTGGCCGGGGGCCCTCGCGTGTGACGGCGGTCAGGACCAGGTCCGGGCCGGCCAGCCAGCGGCCCCGGTAGTGGGGGTCCACGGGCGGGGGCGGCTTGGGGTGCATGGTCGCCGTGAAGGCGCCGTCGGGGAAGAGGGTGAGGGTGGCGTCGCGGAAGCCGAGCCAGATGCCGGTGGCCGGGTACCAGGCTTTGTAGGCGGCCTCCTTGGCGGAGAAGAAGACGCGGTCCCACGGGACGGTGGGGTCGGCCGAGGCGAGGGCGGCCACGTGGGCGTGCTCCTCCTCGGAGGCGATCAGGGCGAGGACGCCCCGGGGCAGCGGGCCGGCCGGTTCCGCGTCGATGCCCACGGCGGCCATCACGGAGGCGGGGGCCGCCACGGCAGCGCGGTAGCCCTCGCAGTGGGTGATGCTGCCGACCACCCCGGAGGGCCACCGGGGGGCGCCGCCCGGTCCGGGGAGCAGGGCGCCGGTGGGGCGGCCGAGGTCGGACAGGCAGCGGCGGGCGCAGGCCCGGGCGGTGGCGAACTGGGTGCGCCGGTGGGCCCGGCGGCCCTCCATCAGGGCCGCCTCGGCCGGGAAGAGAGGGGCGGGCGCCGCGTCGTCGAAGGCTTCCGATGACGTGACGCCCGGGGGAAGGAGTTCCTCGATCATCGCGCGGCGAGCTCGGTGACGGCGGCGACCGCGAGGAGCGGGCGTTCCAGTGCGAGCATGTGGCCCGCGCCGGGTACCGGTTCGAAGCGGGCGCCGGGCAGGACCTCGGCGAGGGTTTCGGCCAGTGCGATGTCGATCACCTTGTCGCTGTCGCCGTGCAGGACGACGGCGGGGGTGGTGACCGACTTCAGGGCCTCGCGGACGTCCCAGCCCCGGGTGCAGCGGAAGAAGTCCGCCCGCACGCGGGGCGTGGTGGCGGCGAACATCTGCCGGTTGACGTCGCGCACGACGGGGTCCACGTCCTTGCCCAGGGTGGAGCCGAGCAGTTTGCCTCCCAGCCAGGGCCGGCGCAGGGCCCGGGAGAACAGCTCGCTGCCCATCATCTTCACCTCGCTGTCCGGGGTGTCCTGGCCGTGTGCCGCGGTGCCCAGGAGGACCAGGCCGCGCAGCCGGCTCGCCGAGGGCGAGGTGGCGGCGTAGGACAGGGCGGTGAAGCCGCCGCCCGAGTGGCCGACGAGGACGGCCTCGCGGGCGTCGGTCTCGCCCAGGACCGCGGCCAGGTCCGCGCTGAGGCGCTCCACCGAGACGGGGGTGCGGCCCAGGGTGGACGCGCCGTGGCCGCGCTGGTCGTAGACCACCACCCGGTGTCCGGCGCGGATCAGGCGGTCGGTGACGGTGCCCCAGGCGCGGCGGGTGTGTGCCCAGCCGTGCAGCAGGACCACGTCGGCGCCGCGGGGTGTCCCGTGCAGGGGGGCCAGTACGGTCACGGCCAGTTCCGCGCCGTCGTCGGTGCGGACCGTCAGTTCGCCGGCGGTCTGGGGGGCGGCGGTCACCGGGGTACCGCCGACAGCTGCCGGTCCAGTGACGCGAAGGCGGCGAGTGTGGCCTTGGAGTGTTCCGCGCCCAGGTCGGCGACCTTGGCCAGGGCCTTGAGCCAGCCGTGCGGGCTGCCGGTGAAGTGCATCGAGACGCGGGTGCGGCCGCCGGGCAGCGGTTCGAGCAGGAAGGTGCTCGGGCCGCGGAAGACGCCGTCCACGTATTCGATGTCGAGTCGGCGGCCGGGTTCCACGGCCACCGTGCGGGAGGTGAAGCGCAGCTTCAGCCCGCCCTTGTCGACGCCCTTGGTGTGCACGACCACGCCCACCGTGCCGCCGACCTCGTCGGGGGCGCCGGAGACGGCGGTGAACGTGTTGTGCGGGACCCACCACTTCTTGGCGCCGCGGAATTCGGCGACGAGGGCGTCCCAGACGGCATCCGCCGGGGCGTCGATCACCGCCTCGTCGATCAGGTCGTACGTCGTCATCTCGCAGCCTCCACTCGCTATGGGAAAGGCGGTGGGGGCGGGGTCCCTCTCCCCTGCCCCCACCGCCGGGTCTTCACGGCCGGCCGGCCTGCCGTCAGGCGAAGAAGCCCTGGCCGGGCGTGAAGATGTTGTTGGGGTCGAACTTCCGCTTGGCGTTGACGAAGCCGGTCCAGCGGTTGCCGAAGTGCTTCTGCCAGTCGGCGCTCGTCATCGGGATGGAGCCCACCAGGTAGCGCTTGGCGCCGCTGGCGACCGCGATGTCGTACAGGCGGCGGTTCTGGTCGATCATGCCCTGGATGTTGGGCTCACCCGGGTTGGGGAAGCGCAGCAGGTCGAAGAGGTAGACCACGGACTCGTTGGGCATCACCGCCAGCGGCCGCTTGATCTTCGAGGTGTAGAACGGGTAGAAGAGCAGGAATCCGCCGCCGAGGGAGCTGTCGTCCAGTTCCTGCTCGACGAGCTTCATGAACGCCTTGGTCTTCGAGGCGGGCAGGAACATGCTCAGCCACGGCTTGGGCGTGTACCAGTGGCCGCCCTCCTTCAGGTACGCCTCGTAGGCGTCGAGGCGGAACATGTAGTCCCGGAAGGAGACGTCCTCGATGACGGCGTCGGCGCGGACGTCCTTGAGGTCGCACACGAGCTTGGTGCGGTTGGGCGGCGTCGTGTTGTAGGTGGCGCCGACCTCCAGCTTGTAGCGCCAGCCGGAGTTGTCCGGGGTGCGCAGCATCTCGCCGGCGTGGACCTGGAAGCGGCCGTCGGCCAGGACCTTCTCCGAGTCGGCGAGGTACTGCTCGACGTTGCTGTAGAACAGGCTGAAGATGACGGCCCGCTTGGGGGCCGGGATCAGCTTGACGGTGGCGCGGACGATGATGCCGACCTGGCCGCCGCCCGACAGTGCCGCGTTGAACAGCTCCGTGCGCTGGGTGGCGCTGGCGGTGACGAGCCTGCCGTCGCCGGTGACGATGTCGATGGACTGGACGGTGTCGCAGAGCAGGCCGTACTTCTGGACGGTGCCGCCGATGCCGCCGATGCTGATGGTGCCGCCGATGGAGATGTAGAGGTAGTCGGGGAGCGCCGGCGGGGTCTTGCCCACCTGGAGGGTGGCGTCGGTCAGCTGGCCCCAGGTCACTCCGGCTTCGACGACCGCGGTGTCGTTGCCGATCGAGATGATCTTCGACATGCCCTTGGCGTCGATGGAGATGCCGCCGGGGACGCGTGCCTGGCCGTAGACCGAGTGGGACTCGATGTCGTTGCCGGTGCCGCCCTGGCCGTTGACGGCGACCTTGATGTTGTTGGTGCGGGCGTAGTCGACGATCTTGACGATGTCGTTGGTGCTGCCGGGGCGCAGCACCGCCCACGGCTTGCTCGCGGCGCCGTCGAAGAGGTGCCCGAAGTCGTTGGCGAAGGCGTCGACGACGCCGGGGGTCGTCTCCAGGGTTCCGGCCAGTCCCGGTACGGGGACGACGTCGGCGTTGCCGGCGGCCTCGGCGGCCGTCGCCCAGGTCTGGGACACGGTGTTCCAGCCGACGACCGCGACGGCCGTGGTCGCGATCCCGCCCAGGACCCGGCGGCGGGACGGCTCGGCCGGGGTGCCCGCGGCAGTTCTGTGGGTGCTGCTCATCTCGTGCGTCTCCTACTGGTGAGGTACCGGCTTGGTGCTGCGCACCCGGGAAGCGAGCTGGTACTCGCTCAGGTCGAGGCGCTTGGTCCCGCGACGGAAGCGCCAGGTGTAGGTGGGGAAGACCGTCGTGTTGCGGCCGTTTGCGTCGAGGTACCAGCTCTTGCAGCCGCCGGACATCCAGACGGTGCCCTCGAGGTGCTTGTCGAGTTTCCGGTTGTAGGCGTCCTGGGCCTCCCGGCGGACCTCGATGCTGGCCAGGCCGCGCTTGTCCGCCTGCTTCAGGGAGTCGACGACGTACTGGACCTGCGCCTCGATCATGACGGTCTGCGAGGAGTGGCCCAGGGCGGTGTTCGGGCCCAGGAGCATGAAGAGGTTGGGGAAGCCGGCGATGGTGGTGCCCCGGTGGGCGGCCATGCCGTCCTTCCAGGCCTCGCGCAGTCGGACGCCGCCCTTGCCCCAGATCCGGCGGGCGACCGGGCGGTCGGTGGCCTGGAATCCGGTGCCGAGGATGATGGTGTCGACCTCGCGCTCCACACCGTCGGCGGTGACGATCGACTTGGGGCGGACCTCGGCGATCCCGTCGGTGACGATCTCGACGTTGGGCTGCTGGATCGCCGGGTACCAGGTGTTGGAGAACAGCAGGCGCTTGCAGGCCACCAGGTAGTCGGGGGTGAGTCTGGCGCGCAGCGCCTCGTCCGCCACCGACTTCTTCAGGTGGTCGCTCGCCATCTTCTGGACCTTCTCGGCGAGCTTGGGGCGCTTCCAGAAGAAGGCCAGGATCTCCCGGCCCCACATGTTGAAGCCGCGCCGGAACTGCTGGTAGCCGGGCAGCGAGCGGAGCAGCTTGGTGTGGAGCTCGCTGTTGGCCTTGTCGGGCTTGGGGCCGATCCACGGGGGCGTGCGCTGGTAGAGGTCCAGCTGTCCGACCTCGGGCTGGATCTTGGGTACGAACTGGATGGCGGAGGCGCCCGTGCCGATGACGGCGACGCGGCGGCCGGCCAGGTCGTGGTCGTGGTCCCAGTTCGAGGAGTGGAAGATCTTGCCCTCGAAGTCGGTCAGTCCCTTGATGTCGGGGACGGCGGCCTCGCTGAGGTAGCCGGTGCCGGTGACCAGGAACTGGGCGGTGTACTGGCCCTGCGAGGTCTCGATCTTCCAGTGCCGCTCGCCCTCGTCCCAGCGGGCGGCCTCCAGTTCGTGCCCGAACCGGATGTGCGGGCGTACGCCGAAGCGGTCGGCTGTGTCGCGCAGGTAGGCGTACAGCTCGTCGCGGGAGGCGAACGTCGACTTCCAGTTCGGGTTGCGGGCGAAGGAGAACGAGTAGAGGTGGGACATGACGTCGCACGCACAACCCGGATAGCTGTTGTCGCGCCAGGTGCCGCCGACCTCGTCGGCCCGCTCGAACACCAGGAAGTCGTCGATGCCCGACTGCAGCAGTCGGATGGCGGTGCCCAGGCCCGAGAAGCCGGTGCCGATGACCGCGACCCGCAGGTGCCGGGTGGGGCCGCGGCCGCCGGGGGCGCTCTCGGTGCCCGTGCGTGCTCCGCCGTCCTTGGCCGGCTCAAGAATGCTCGTCACGTCGACCTCCTCAGCGGCGCGTGATGGTGACGCGGAAGTTGTTGAAGAACTTGTCCTCGAGCGTGTACGCGAAGATGTCGAGGTAGCGCTCGAAGCGGGAGACGACCTCTTCGCCCTCCAGGGCCACGGCCTCGTCGCGGCGCTCGGCGAGCAGGACCAGCCAGGCGCGGCAGGCCATCGCGAAGGACTCGCGCTCGTTGACGATCTCGTCGATCTCGAAGAGGCCCTCGGCGGCGGCGGACAGCTCGCTCAGGTGGGGGATGTGGCAGCCCTCGAACTCGGAGCGCTGGAGGAACTTCAGGTCGTCCAGGAGCGCGCGGTTCATCGGCAGCGCCTCGGCGGTCATGGTGTGCAGTACGAACTTCGCGCCCGGGTTGAGGGCGTTCGCGACCTGCTGGAAGAAGTACCGGTAGCGCTTGGTGCGCTCCTTCGGCGGCAGGTTGGAGGAGACGAAGTGCTCCAGGGCGTTGATGCAGAACGCGGCGTCGTACTTCTCGCTGTCGTCGGCGACCTTGTAGTCGGCCCAGCTCTGGACCAGCGTGGTGATCTTCGGGTTGTTCAGCCCGTCGATGAACGCTTCCTGGGTGCGGGAGAGGGTCAGGCCGACGGCCTGCTCCGCGCCGTGCACGGTGGTGAGGCGGTTGAGCATGGTGCCCCAGCCGCAGCCGATGTCCAGGACGCGCTTGGTGGTGCCGGCGCTGACGTTCGCGAGTTCGGCGAACTTGTCGAGCTTGCGCTCCTGCGCCTCGTCCAGGGTGGCGACCAGGTCCTCGCCGTCCTCCCAGTAGCCGCCCGAGTACATCATCGTGGGGCCCAGCAGGAGTCGGTAGAAATCGTTGCTGACCTCGTAGTGGTGCCTGATCGCATCGACCTCGGGGTCCACCGACTTGGGGGCGACCGTTGTCATCCTGATCCTCTTTCCTGCGTGTCCGGCGGGCCTTGTTTCCGAATTCGCGACCGAGAAAACCCGATGCCCCGCAAGGCGTGCGCAAGAGGGCCCGGATTCTGGATCCGGTGCGGTGTTGCGCCTTCCTTGCGGGGGCGGAGCTTTTATCGCTCTCGAAAACAAGACACGCACTGCCGAGTTGCATTGCCGAGAGAGGACCGACCCCATGTCGCTGCCCACCATCGAAGAACTGGCGAGCCAGCTCGAGGCCGTCTCGGGTGCCGCGGAGGTCAGCCCCGACGCCCCGCTCCAGCACATCGCGGACGTCGACTCGCTGGACCTGATGGAGTGGCTGTACGGATTCCAGAACCAGTACCCGCACATCCCGGCCGACGAGTCCCTCTTCGCGGACCTCGACGACACGACCACGCTGCGTGACGTCTACGCGAAGATCGTCGATCTCGTCCCGGCTCAGGCGTAGCGAGGGGTGACGTGACCGGCTTCGACATCACCGGGTGGGGCATGTCCGTACCCGAACGCATCGTCACCAGTGCGGAGCTCGCCGAACGGTTCGGCGTGGATGAGCACTGGGTGGTCAGCCGCTGCGGCATCCGCGAGCGGCGGGCGGTCAATCCGGGGCAGACCACCGCCTCCCTGGCCGTCGAGGCCGGCCGGCGTGCGCTGGAGAAGGCGGGGCTGACCGGCGCCGACATCGCCCACCTCATCGTCGCGACCGCCACGCCCGAGCAGCCTTCCCCGGCGACGTCCGCGTTCGTCCATCACGAACTGGGCATCTCGGGGAGCGCGCACGACGTCAACTCCGAGTGCGCGGGCTTCGTCTACGGGCTGGTGTCCGCGATGGCGCTGATCGCCATCGACCCCCGCCCGATCCTGCTGATCGGGTCCGACACCCACACGCTGACGGCCAACCCGGCCGACCGCGACCTGTCCATCCTCGTCGGTGACGGGGCGGGCGCGATCGTCCTGCAGCCGGGCGCGGAGAACCGGGTCAAGGCGTGGAACCTGGGCGCGGACGGCGCCTGCACCGGCTCGCTGAAGGTCCTGGCCGGCGGCAGCCGGATGCCGACCACCCAGGAGACGCTGGACGCGGGCCTGCACTACGCGCAGATCAACGGCAACGAGATCTACCTCAACGCCGTCCGCTACACCGTCCGTACGGTGCGCGAGACGCTGGAGAACGCCAAGGTGGAGGCGGCCGACGTGGACCACGTCGTTCCGCACCAGGCCAACATCCGGATCATCAACTCGATCCTGTCGCACACCGGCCTGCGCCAGGAGGCGCTGATCACCAACCTTCAGAAGTACGGCAACACGGCTTCGGCGTCGATCCCGATCGCGCTGACCGAGGCTCTGGAGGAGGGCCGTATCAAGGCCGGTGACAAGGTCCTGCTGGCCGGCTTCGGAGCGGGCATGACCTGGGGTTCGATCCTGATGGAATGGGGCGGTGTCGCGGCATGAGCAAGAACGGTGCGGGACAGCGGCCCGAGTCCCCGGTCGCGCTGGTGACCGGTGCCTCGGGCGGCCTCGGCCAGGCCCTGGCGCTCGAACTCGACGCGCTGGGCTGTCGGGTCGCGGTCCACTACAACAGCGCCCGCCAGGCCGCCGAGGCCGTGCAGGAGAAGCTGGTGAACCCCTCGGTGCTGGTCACCGGGGACGTCGGTTCGTGGGAGGCCACCCAGGCCCTCCACGAGCGGATATCCGCCGAGCTCGGCCCGGTGGACGTCCTCGTCAACAACGGGGCGATCCGCAAGGACAGCCTGATGGCGATGCAGAACCCGCAGGACTGGGCGCAGGTCATCCAGACCAACCTGATCGGGTCGTTCCACACCGCCCGGGTCTCGGTGCCGCACATGCTGCGGCAGCGGTGGGGCCGGGTGATCAACATCGTGTCGCCGTCGGGCATCATCGCGACGGCCGGGCAGACGGCGTACTCCGCCTCCAAGGCGGGTCTGATCGGCTTCACCCGTACCCTCGCGTCGGAGTGCGGGCGGCGCGGGGTGACGGTGAACGCGCTGTCCCCCGGGTTCATGATCACGGGTATGACGAACACGCTCCCGGACCGGGTCATCGAGGGCATGGAGGGCAAGGCCCCCATCCCCCGCTTCGTCACGGTCGAGGAGGTCGCCCGCAGCGCCCGTCTCTTCCTGGAGCAGGACTGCATGACGGGCCAGGTCATCAGCATCGACAGTGGTGTGTCCATCACCTGATCCCTCTGGCCTCCCCTCCCCCGGCCCCGGCCTCCCACCCCCAGGGGAGGCCGGGGCCGCTCGCCGTGCCCCGGCGGCCGCAGACGGCACCTGCGGCACGGGCCGTAGGGCCGTACGGGCCGTACGGGCGGTATGGCTTCGGGGCCGGCCTGGGGTGGGCAGGGCGAAGGCCGCCGCGGGGTCCGCGGCGGCCTTCGGCGTGCGAGGGGGTCAGGCGGCGGGGAACGAGGTGACGGGGTGGGTGACGGGGTGGGTGACGCAGCCGTGGTCGGCCAGGGAGCAGGGGCGGGGGGCCGAGGCGCGGTGGTCCATCTCGAAGACGCCCATGAGCACCGGGTCCAGGCCGGCCGCGGAGCGCGGGGCGAACGCGCGGGGTTCGGGGGTGCGCAGCAGCTCCAGGTAGGCCGCTTCCGTCTCCGGCGCGGGATCGATCCCGAGCTCCTCGGCCAGTACCTCGCGCAGCTGCTGGTAGCTGCGTAGTGCCTCGGCCCGGTTGCCGGCCCGGGTGTGGGCCGCCATCCGGCAGCGGTAGGCGCTTTCCCGGAAGGGGGCCCGGCGCACGGCCTCCTCCGCGTACCTCAGGGCGTGGTGTTCGTCGCCCAGGGCGGAGGAGGACAGGCTCGCGGTCTCCAGTGCCTTCAGGCGGACCTCTTCGAGCTGCTCGCGCATGGCGTTGACCCACTCGCCCTCGTGGGAGGGCAGGAAGGAGCCGCGCAGGTTCGACACCGCGCCGGCGGCGAGCTGTTGTGCCACGGCGTAGGCGCCCTCCGCGTACGCCTCCGCGGCCTCGGTGACGGCGGTCTCCGCGCATTCCACGTCGACGGCAGCGTCCTGCGGTATCCGCAGGAGGTACCGGCCGCCCTGGGCGACCAGCGGGGTCACTCCCGGCTGGTCCTGTGGCGTGGTGACGAAGGTGCGGACGCGGCTCACGAGGCTGCGCAGCGCGGAGGCCCAGGTGTCCGGCAGGCCTTCGGGCCATATGGTCTCGGCCAGTTGGTCACGGTCCGTGCCGCCGGTCCGCTCGAGGATCAGGCGGGCGAAGGCCACTTGCGCCTGGGCGCTCGACAGGTGTTGCGGCGCTGCTCCGTCCGGCTCGATCGTGACAAGACCTATGAGTCTGATCAGCACTATGCACTCTCCGAAACGGTCGGCTTCCGGCCGTGTCCCCCCTAGCTCGTGCGATTCAGAGGATACCGGCGGGCCGTCTTGGCATGTCAACAGCGACCGGCAAAACATTCCTTCGCGAATGAAAGCCGAGGTCCGGGGATTGTCCTTCGCTTTTCGAGTACGGCCCTGTCCTTCCTCTTGCGGCGCTATTGCGCCCCCCGAGTCTTAATGGAATTCCACTAGAGCCCCGCCGGAACAACGGCGGAGCACCGATGGAGTTCCGGGTCCGCCGGACGATCGCGACGAGGAGAAGCACGTGAACGCATCCGCCGCCTGGAGCCGACTCGAGCCGAAGCTGGCCTACTTCCGCGACCGTGTCCGGTCGCTGGAGTACGAGCCGAATCGCAAGAACAGCTTCGTCGCCTACACCGTCGAGCGGGATTCGGCGTACGCGGACCAGGACGGCCGGCGGCTGCTGATGATGTCCGGGTACAGCTACCTGGGTCTGGCCGGTGACGAGCGGGTGGTGTCGGCGGCCAAGGCCGCCGTCGACCGGTACGGCACGGGCAACCACGGGGTGCGGGCGCTGGCGGGTTCCACGCCGCTGCACGAGGAACTGGAGGCCGAGGTCGCCAAGTTCGCGGGCCGTGAACAGGCGCTGGTGTTCGGTTCGGGTTATGCGGCGAACGTGGGCACCGTGGGTGCCATCGTCGGTCCCGGCGACACGGTCTTCATCGACAAGTACGACCACGCGAGCATCGTCGACGGCTGCAAGCTCTCCGGGGCGACCGTCACCCGCTTCCGTCACAACGACGTCGCCCACCTGGAGCGGCGGCTGGCCGCCGCCCCCGACACCGGTGTCCGTCTGGTCATCGTCGACAGTGTCTACTCGATGGACGGTGACATCGCCCCCCTCGTCGAGCTGCGCAAGGTGTGCGACGCCCACAACGCGCTGCTGATGGTCGACGAGGCCCACGCGCTCGGTGTCATCGGTGCCACCGGCAAGGGCATCGAGGAGCACTTCGACTACGAGGTGAAGGTCGACGTCAAGCTCGGCACCCTCTCCAAGGCCATTCCTTCCATGGGTGGTTGGGTGGCCGGCTCGGCCGAGCTGATCCACCACCTCAAGTACGCGGCCCGCCCGTTCCTCTTCTCGGCCGCGCTCGGCCCGGCCCAGAGCGCGGCGGCGCTGGAGTCCCTGCGGATCCTGCAGCGCGAGCCGGAGCGTGTGGAGTTCATCCAGCGCGAGTCCGAGCGGTTCCGCACCACCTTGCACGAGGCGGGCATCAGCACCGTCGACAGCGAGACCGCCGTCGTCCCGGTCATCGCCGGATCCGATACCGCCGCCTACGACTACGCCACCGTGTGCCGCAAGAACGGTGTCATCGGCCTCCCCGTGGTCACCCCGGCCGTCCCCAACGACCTGGCCCGGCTGCGCATCGCCATCACCGCGGCGCACACCAAGGCCGACCTCGACTTCGCGGCCGAGGCGTTCATCAAGTCGGCGCGCGAGTGCCGCATCATCTGACCCCCCTCACGACGACCGCCCTCACCGCCTTTAGGGAGCAGACATGCCTGGACCGTCCAGGGGCAGTTCGGCGCTTGTGCCCGTCGCCATCACCGGCATGGGCGTGGTCACCCCCGGCGGGTGCACCCCGGACGAGCTGTGGGACACGCTGCGGGCCGGCCGGTCCACCGCCGCCGAGCTGACCCACTTCGACCTCGGCCGCCACCGGGTGCGGATCGGCTGCCGGGTCCGCGGCCTCGAGGGCCTCGCCGGGCTCGTCCCGGCCAAGGAGGCCCGCCGGATGGACCCCTTCGCCCACTACGGCACGGCCGCCGCGCTCGCCGCGCACCGCGACGCGGGATCGCCCACCGCCGAAGCCGGCCGCACCGCCATCGTGGTGGGCAACGCGGTGGGCGGCCGGGCCACCAGCGACCTGGAGTCCGCCCACTACACCGAGGGCGGGCCGGCCCGGGTCAACCCGCTGATGCCGCTGATGACCATGCCCAACGCGGCCGCCGCGCACATCGCCATCCGGCTCGGCTGGACCGGTCCCGCGCTGACCGTCGCCAACACCTGCGCCAGCGGCGCCGACGCGGTCGGGCACGCCCTGATGCTGCTCCAGACCGGCCGCGCCGATCTCGTCATCGCCGGCGGCGCGGAGCACACCCTCACCCCGGTCACCCTGGCCGGCTTCGGCAACCTCAACGCGGTCTCCTTCCGCAACGACGACCCGGAGCACGCCTCGCGCCCCTTCGACAAGGACCGCGACGGCTTCGTGATGGGCGAGGGCGCGGGCTTCGTCGTCATGGAACGGCTGGAGGACGCGCGGGCGCGCGGGGCCCGGACCTACGGCCTGGTCGCCGGGTACGCCGCCACCGCCGACGCCCACCACCTCGCGATGCCGCTGCCCGACGGCGCGGGAGCCGCGGCCGCCATGGCCTCGGCCATCGCCGACGCCGGCCTCGACCCGTCCGACATCGTCCACGTCAACGCCCACGGCACCTCGACCCCGCACAACGACCGGTCCGAGGCCGCCGCCCTCACCAAGGTGTTCGGCTCCGCCCAGCCGCCCGTCACCGCACCCAAGTCGGTCATCGGCCATCTGATCGGCGCCGCCGGCGCCGTGGAACTCATCGCCACCGTGCAGGCCATGCGGCACTGCGAGGTACCGCCCACCGCCAACCACGAACAGCTGGAGCCAGGAATGGACATCGACGTCGTCCACGGTGCACCCCGCGCCGTGCGCCCGGGACCCGCGATCACGAACTCCTTCGGGTTCGGCGGCCACAACTCCTCCGTGGTGGTGACGCCGGTATGACGCTGCTGACCCTGCCCTCCCCCCTGCGGACGCTCACCGTCACCGAACCCGAGATCACCGACTACCGGGGCGCGGCCCGGCGGGGGCTGCCCACCGCCCGGCCCGGTCAGGCCTCCCCCGTCCACACCTTCGTCCTCGCCCACACGGTGGCCGAGCAGACCGTCGCGGCGCTGACCGCCGCCGAGCCCGGCCCGGTCTCGGTGGTCCACCTCGGCCAGGACATCCGCACGGTGCGGCCGGTCCGGCCGGGCGAGCAGGTGAGCGTGGCCCTTGAGGTGGCCGGCATCCGCAAGGAGCCGCGCGGCGCCCGGATCGCGCTGCGGGTGCACCTCGTCGGCGAGGACGGCCCCGAGCCGTTCGCGGAACTGACCATCTCCGCCCTGCTGGTCGGTGCGACGCTGCTGGAGCCCTTCGGTGACATCGGCGTCGGCCCGGCCGCCCCCGCCCCGGCCGGCGCGGGCGAGCCGCAGACCGCGGTGCACGCGCTGACCACCGACTGGATCACCGCGTACGCCCACGCCTCCGGTGACCTCAACCCCATCCACCTCGACGCGGACGCGGCCCGCGGGGCCGGTTTCGACACCGTCATCGCGCACGGCATGAGCGTGGTCGCCCTCGCCGTGGAGGAGGCCGTGGACCGCTTCGCGGCCGGCGACTGCGCCCGGGTCCGCGGCCTGGGCTGCCGCTTCTCGGCCCCGGTGCCCCCCGGTATCCCGCTGGAGATCGTCCTGCAGCCCGACGCCGAGGCCCGCGTCGTCCGCTTCACCTGCAAGACGCCGAGGGGCGCGGCCGTGAAGTCGGGCTGGATCGAGCTCGCGCAGCCGGCGCCGCAGGAAGGAGAGGACCGGCCATGACGACGAGCGTCCCGGCCGCCCCGGCCGCCCCGGCTGTCGAACTCGGTTTCCTGGGAGGGTTTTTGACCCAGGTCCGCGACCGCCCGCACGCCACCGCGCTGCTCTTCAACGGGGAGGAGACCAGCTATCGCGAGCTGTACGAGCTCGCCGGCCGCGAACGTGACCGTCTCGCGCGCCTGGAGCTCGCCCCCGCGGTGCCGGTCGGTGTCCTCGCCGACAAGTCGCCGGCCGCCGTGGCCCTCGTACTGGGCTGTCTGCTGGCCCGCCGGCCGCTGCTGCTGCCGTCGCCGGCCCTCGCCGACACGCTGCTCGCCGATCTCTTCGCCCAGGCCGGCTGCGCCCGGGTGCTGGCTCCCGGCGGTCAGCCGGCCAGGGTCACGCCCAACCCGGCCGTCCGGGCCCAGCCGCTGCCGGCCGAGGAGGCCGCGGACGTGGCGTTCATGCTGACGACCTCCGGCTCCACCAGCCTGCCGAAGATCGTCCCGCTGAGCCTGGACGCCGTGGACCGCTTCACCCGCTGGGCCGGGAACGCGTTCGGGATCGGCCCCGACCGCACCGTCTTGAACTACGCCCCCCTCAACTTCGACCTCTGTCTCCTCGACGTGTGGACCACCCTGGCCCGCGGCGGGCGCGTCGTCCTCGTCGACCCGGCGCTGGCCGCCCACGGACGCCACCTGCGCGACCTGGTCCTGCGCCACGACGTCCACGTCGTGCAGGCCGTCCCGATGGCCTTCGGACTGCTCCAGGACGCGGCCGACAAGACCGGCGACACCTTCCCCGGCGTCGAGCACGTCATGTTCACCGGCGACGCCATCCCCGACCGCACCCTCGGCGCGCTGCCCGCCCTCTTCCCCAAGGCCCGCATCCACAACATCTACGGATGCACGGAGACGAACGACAGCTTCGTCCACGAGGTCGAGGCCGCCGACTCCTCGGCCGGCGCGCTCGCGCCCGTCCCCATCGGCCGCCCGCTCCCGGGCGTGGGGGCCCTGATCCTGGACCCCGACACCGGGGTGCTCGTGGACGGGCCGGGCAGTGGGGAGCTGTATGTCTCCACGCCGTTCCAGACCCGCGGCTACCTCGACCGGACCCGGCACGCCGACAAGTTCACCGCCCACCCGCTGGGTTTGGACGGGCGGCGCTGGTTTCGCACCGGCGACCTCGTACGGCGCGACGCGGCCGGCACCCTGCACCTGAGCGGACGCACCGACTTCCAGGTCAAGGTGCGCGGGGTCGCCGTCAACACGGCCGAGATCGAACGGGTCCTGCAGGAACACCCCGACGTGCTGGAGGCGGGCGTCGCGGCCCTGCCCGACCCGATCGCCGGCAAGCGGCTCATCGCCGCCGTCCGGCGCGCCCCCGGCTCCCCCCTGACCGGCCTGCAGCTGCGTACGCACTGTGCCCGGCACCTGCCCAGGGCGGCGGTCCCCCACCAGCTCACGCTGACCGACGCCCCGCTGCCGAAGACCGCCACCGGAAAGGTCGACCGCAAGGCGCTCGACCAGCTCGACCAGCCGGCCTCCCCCACGGCCGCACCCACCGCCACGCCCGTACCGGCACCTGCCACGACATCCGTCGCCACACCTCTCGCCGAAGGAATCCCGTCATGAGCAACATCGACACCATCAAGAACTTCGTCATCACCGAGTTCCTCCCGGGCACCCCGGCCTCCGAGCTCGCGGTCGACCACGACCTGCTCAACGACGGGGTCATCGACAGCCTGGGCGTCCTCAAGCTGATCGCCTGGGTCGAGGACCGCTTCGAGCTCGCCATCGGCGACGCCGACCTGGACCCCAACAACTTCCGCAGTGTCGAGGCCATCGACACCTTCATCGCCGAGGCCCGCCGCACGGCGGCCGCGTAGAACCACCCACCACCACCCCGACGCAGACGAGACGGAGAGCGACCGTGCACGACGCACTCACCGGCCTGCTGGAGCAGCGGGCCCCGGTCGGCCGGGAGACCTGGCGGTCCTGGTGGGACCAGCTCGGCGACGGCCAGCTAGACAAGAGCGAGGTCGTCGCCCTGCTGGCCTCCCTGGCCAGCCGGCTCCCCGACCACCAGACCCTGCGCCACCTGCTGGACTCGCTCGCCGAGCGCCGGCCGGCGGCGACGGTGACCACCTCCTGGGAGGGCACCGTGAACGTCGTCGGCACCGGCGGCGGGCCCAAGACCTTCAACATCTCCACCGCTTCGGCCTTCGTGGCCGCGGCCGCGGGGGTCAAGGTCGTCAAGACCGGGTCGCGGGCCTACACCAGCTCGCTGGGCTCCGTCGACCTGCTGGAACGGCTCGGTGTCCGTCTCACCTCCTCCTACGCGCAGACCGAGGACACCCTCGCCGCCCACGGGATCGCCTTCGCCGGGCCCTTCGTCTATCCGGCGCAGCTGACCCGGCTGGCGCGGACGGTGGCCCCGTACTCCATGAAGCCGTTCGGCCGCTTCCTGAACGCACTGGGCCCCTTCCTCGCCGACCTGCCGGTGACCGCCCAGGTCACCGGGGTCTCGGCGGCCGCTCCCCTGGACACCCTGCGCCGGCTCGCCGCGACCACGACGACCCGCCGGATCTGGCTGACGTCGAACGACACCGGCGCGGACGAGCTGCTGCCCTTCGCCACCAACACCGTCCACGGGCAGCAGTCCCTGACGCGGATCATCCGGCCGGGCGAACTCATTCCGGGCGACGGCTCCTTCGGGGACCTGCGGCCGGCTTCCGAGCCCGCCGCGGCCGTCGACCACTTCCTGGCCGTCCTGGCCGGCACGGCGGGCCGGGTGGCCACCCACACGGTCTGCCTGGGCGCGGCCGCCCTGGTGGTGGCCTCAGGCCTGCGCCGGGACTGGTCCTCGGCGGTCGCCCTCGCCGAGGGCGCGGTCCGCTCCGGCGAGGCCCACGACCTCGCACGGCGCCTGGCGGGGACATCCGCGGTCCGTACGCCGGCGGTGGCCCGTGTCTAGGCCCGCGGCGCCGGCCGCGCAGCGGGCGGGGACCGCCCCGGCCCCGACCCCGGCGGCCCGTCGCACCCAGGCGTCGCCGGCAGGGGGCCCCGCGCCCTTCTTCGCGACCCGGCGGCCCGGCACCGCCCCCGGCCTGGCCCTGTTCCTCAACGCGGGCGACCCGCCGCTGCCGGTCCTGCGGGACCTGGTCCTGATGCTCGACGAGGAGGGCGTGGACTGCCTGGAGCTGGCCGTCCCGTTCCCCGACTCGGTCACCGACGGCCCCGTCGTGCGGCGCTCCGCCGGCCGGGCCCTGGAGCGTGGCGGCGCCGGCCTGGACGATGTACTGGCCTTCATCGCCGGCGTACGGCCGCACCTGGCGCACCTGCGGATCGCCCTCCTCGCCGACTGGAGCCACTCCCTGAGGCACCGCGATCTCGCGGCGACCACCGGCGAGATCGCCGCGGCGGGCGCGGACGGACTCCTCCTGCACGCGCTGCCCCCGCGGCTGCGCGAGGCGCACCTGGAATCGGCCCGGGCGGCCGGGCTGGCGGTGGTCACCACCTGCTACGCCAGCAGCCCGGCCGAGGTCCGGGCCCAGGCCGCCGCCCAGGCCCGCGCCTACCTCTATCTCGTCGCCCACTACGGACGCAGCGGGACCGCGCCGGCGGCCGGCCATGCCGCGCTGGCGCAGACCGTCACGGATCTACGGGCGCACACGGCGTCCCCGATAGCCGTCGGCTTCGGGGTCAGCACACGGCAGGACGTTCAAGCCGTCGGCGCATCCGGCGCCGACGCCGCGATCATCGGCTCCGCCGCGGTGGCCGCCGTGGAGCGGGCGCAGGAGAGCGGCCTTGATGTGACCGCCGCCTTCCGCACGTTCGTCCGCTCGGTCCTGCCCGAAGGGCCGCACTGACCTTCCCTGCCAGCGGAAGCGAGCTCCACCCCTCATCAGCACCATCCGTGCACCACCTCACACCGGGAGATTGCCATGATCGTTCGCGACATCGAGTCCGTGAAGACCGTCGAGTGGGGCAACGGCCTCAGCCGCCGCTTCCTCCTCGCCGAGGACGGCCTGGGCTACTCGCTCACCGACACCACGGTGCTCGCCGGCACCAAGTCGCGTCTGGAGTACGTCAACCACCTGGAGGCCTGCTACTGCATCGAGGGCTCCGGTGAGGTCATCGAGCTCGACGGCACCTCGCACGAGATCGTCCCGGGCCGGATGTACGCCCTCGACCAGCACGACGCCCACTTCCTCGTCGCCAGCCCGCACGAGGACCTGCGCCTGGTCTGCGTGTTCTCGCCGGCCCTGCGCGGCGACGAGGTCCACAGCCTCGACGCCCACAGCTCCTCCGCCTACTGAGACGCGCCCGGCGCGCCCCGCTCGTCCGAACCGTCAGCCGAATCAAAGGGGTCCCTCGTGATCCGTTGGAACGCCGACCAGGCAGATCTGCGCGAAGGCCTGGAGCGGTGGGGAGACGCACTCAGCGCAGACCACATCGAACTCGACGAGCAGTCCGCCTTCTCGCAGGACAAGTGGAAGCTCGTGCAGAAGACCGGGATCCTGTCACTGCCCTTCGACGAGGACCACGGAGGCCTCGGACAGTCCCTCCTGACCACCATGTACGTGCTGGAAGGCCTCGGCGAGTTCAACCGGGACTCGGGCCTGAGCTTCTCGGTCACCACGTCCATCTGTTCCACCGGGATCCCGATCCAGCAGTTCGGCACCGTGGATCAGAAGGAGCGCTACCTGCCCGGGATCTGCTCGGGCGAGATGATCGGCGCGCACGCCATCACCGAGGCCGAGGGCGGCTCCGACGCCATGGCGATGGCCACCAGGGCCGTGCGGGACGGGGACGACTTCGTCCTCAACGGCAGCAAGGTCTTCGTCAGCAACGGGCCGATCGCGGACGTGATCGTGGTGTACGCCCGGACCCATCCGGACGGCGGCCCGCTGGGGACCACCGCGTTCCTGGTGGACCGGAACACTCCCGGGGTGAGCGCCGGCAAGCCCATCAAGAAGATGGGGCTGCGGACCTCTCCGCTGAGCGAGCTGTTCTTCGACGACGTACGGGTGCCCAGGACCGCGGTGCTCGGCAGGGTCGGGGGCGGGTTCCTCGTCCTGGACCACGTGATGAAACGGGAGATCCTCTTCTCGTTCATCGTCAACGTGGGCGAGATGCAGCACCGGCTGCAGCGGTGTGTCGACTACGCGAAGACGCGCAAGTCCTTCGGAAAGGCGATCGGTTCGTACCAGACGATCGCCAACAAGATCGTCGACACGAAGATCCAGCTGGAGACCGCCCGCAAGTGGCTCTACGACACCGGGGAGAAGCTGGAGGCGGGCGAGAACGTCACCGTGGACCTGGCCATCGCCAAGCTCGTCACGAGCGAGAGCAACCTGGCCACCAGCATCACCGCCGTGCAGATCTTCGGCGGCCACGGCTACATGTCGGAGTTCGGCCTCGAGCAGGACGTGCGCAACGCCCTGGGCGGCACGATCTACTCGGGGACGAACGAGATCCAGTACAACCGCATCGCCTCGATGCTGGGACTGGGCAAGTGAGCACCACCCGCCCGCTGTCCCGGACGCTGCTGAAGGTCTGCGGGGCCACCGGCCCCCGCGACATCGAGGCGGCGGCGGCCGCCGGGGCGGACTGCGTCGGCCTCTGGCACGGCGTACCCGGCGGCCCTTCGGAGCTCGATGCGGACGGGCTCGCCGCCCTTGTGGCGGCGGCCCGTCCGGCCGGGCTCCTGCCGGTCCTGGTGACGTTCCTGGCCGATGCCCGCGAGCTGGCCGCGATCGTGCGGCGCACCCATGTCGCCTGGGTCCAGCTCCACGCCTACCAGCCGCCCGCCGTCGTACGGGCGCTGCGCGAGGCACTGCCCGCGCACGTCGGCCTCGTCAAGGTGCTGCACGTCGACGAGGGGGGCGGCTGTGTGGAGCGCCCGCTGATCGGCGCGTACGAGCGGGCCGGCACCGACCTCTTCCTCCTCGACACCGCCACCGGGGACGGCCGGATCGGCAGTACCGGCGCCGCGCTCGACCCGGCCCGTCTCACGTCCCTGCTGCCCCGGCTGAGGCGTCCCTTCCTCCTGGCCGGCGGTCTGAGCCCAACCAACCGTCCCGCCTACGAGGACGTCGTACGCCACCACGGTTTCCGCGGCATCGACGTGGACACGGCGGCACGCGACAAGGCGAGTGGTCGCTTCGGCGTCCCGGAGATCGCCGCCCTGGCCCGCGCCTGGCGCACGGGCACCCCTGTTCCCGACCCTCCCCGGCTGGAGCTTTCGCGATGACGAAGCAGAACCGGAACGGCTTCCCTTTTCTCGAGGCCCTCCTGGCCTCGCCGACCCCCGTGGTGATGGAGGTGAAACGGCGCGACGCCCACGGCTACGACATGCTCGGCGGCCGGACGCCCGCCGCGATCGTGGAGGCGTACGAGACGGCGGGCGCCCCGTGCATCTCGGTGGTGACGGGCCGCTGGTTCGGCGGCTCGCCCGCGCTGCTGCGGGACGTGGCCGCGCTCAGTGGCCTTCCGCTCCTCCAGAAGGACTTCATCACCAGGAAGGACCAGATCCGCACGGCGAGGGAGCTCGGCGCCTCGGCGGTGCTGCTGACGGCGGCGCTGCTCCCCGCGTCGAGCATGCGGACCCTGGTCACGGAGTGCCTGCTGGCCGGCCTCACCCCGTTCGTCGAGATCACGACGGAGGCCGAACTCGAGGCGGTCCACCACCCCCAGGAGTGTGTGATCGCGGTCAACAACAAGGACATCAGGACCCGCGAGCGGGGCGCCGGCGACCTGGGGCGCTCCCTCGACCTGCTGCCGGCGGTCCTCGCCGCCGGCGCCGCCTGCCCGGTGAGCGCGAGCGGCATCGACGGCCCGGTGACCGCCGCCCACCTCCTGGACGCCGGGTTCGGCGGTCTGCTGGTGGGCACCTCGCTGCTGCGCACCGGGGCACCCGTCGAGTGGGTGGACACGATGGCGGGCGCGCGGAAGGGGCTGGCCCTGCGATGAGTTCGACGACGGGCGGCGCACGCCCCCACACCCTGAACGCCGCGGGCATTCCCCTGTCGGGGCTCTGGGCCCTGCCCGAGGGCCGGGAGGTCCGCTCCACGATCCTGGCCGTCCACGGCCGCGGCATGCGGGCCGCGTACTGGAACGCCCTCATCCCCCTCGCCACCGGCCTGGGCCACGCGGTCCTGGCGCTCGACCGGCCGGGCTACGGCGACTCGGCGGACCTGCTGCCCGAGGGCCAGAGCCTGGCCGGCCAGGCGGAAACCCTCCACGCGGCCCTCAAGGAGCACGCGGCCGGGCACGCCATCGGCGCCGGCGTGTTCCTCCTGGGCCACTCCGACGGCGGCAAGGTGGCCCTGCACACGGCGGCCACCGACGGCGCCGTCCCCCTGCTGGGCCTGGACGCCTCCGGCGTCGGCCACCAGTACAACCCGCGGGCCCTGCACTTCCCCTCCACCCTGGGCGGCGGTGCCTCCACACTCAACTGGGGCCCCCTGAACCTCTACCCGCGCGGCACCTTCCAGGCCAGCCGCGCCCTGCTCGCCCCGACCCCGCCGCGCGAGTCCGCGGAAACCGCCTGGTGGCCCGGCCAGTACGAGGAACTGGCCCCCCGCGTCCGCGTCCCGGTCCGCCTCACCTTCGCCGAGCACGAGGCGTGGTGGCACCTGGACGAGCCGGCCCTGGCATCGATGGCGGCCCTGCTGACCTCAGCCCCGCACGTCAGCGTGGAGCACCTGCCCGCGGCGGGCCACAACATCAGCCTCGGCCACGCGGCCACCGCCTACCACCTGCGCGTCCTGGCCTTCCTGGAGGACTGCCTGCGGCTCTAGGAAACCGCCCCGCCGCCCCGCGACGCCGATCGGCCGCACCCCTCGTGAGGGGGTGCGGCCGATCGGCGGTCAGCGGGACGGCGGGGCGCTCAGGCGGCCACCACCCGGCTCACCAGCTGGTCGCGGATCCGGGCCGGGAGCGCCGGCGCGAACCGCTGGAGATAGTGGTCCATGTGGGAGTCGTCGCTCACCAGGAAGGGAAGGTCGAAGACCAGGAGCTTGCGGACCGCCAGCAGCGGCAGCGGGGCGCGCAGCGGGCGGAACGACTCGTTGTACAGGCCGGGTTCCTCACAGACCGGGTGGAACTGCCCGATCATCAGCCCCTCGGCGACGAACTCGTCCTTGGCCTTGCGCTGGAGTTCGTCCAGCTCCACGGAGTCCGTGGGGTCGAAACCCGGCAGGACCAGCAGGATGGTGAGGAGTTCGCGGTCCTCGGGCGAGAGCGGTTCGCAGAGGACCGCGTGGCGGGTGCGCAGCGAGTCGACGGCCATGGCCAGGTCCTCGCATCCGGCGGACGGCAGGGCCAGGTGGAAGAGGTCCTTGCGCAGCGAGGGCTGGGTGTAGGGGCACACGGGTCCGGTGCGGCCCAGTTCGGGGTGGCTGGAGACGAGGAAGTCGCGGCTCCACATGAGGACTTGCAGGAGCGGGCCGATGGCTTCGGGCGGTGCCTCGCCGCGGGCGACCTGGCTGCTGGTCCACGACTGGATCAGGTCGTCTCCCCTCATCGGGGGTTCCTCCACATCGGTCGGAGTACGGGTCCGCCGTCGGGCAGGGTGATGTCCGCGCCCAGGCGGTCGAAGCCGGCGCGGCGGGTGACGGCTTCGCCGCCCGGTGAGCTGGCCTCGGTGTAGGCGCCGACGCCGTCGGCGTCGGCGCGGGCGGCGATCTCGGCGAGGAGCCCGGACATCAGGCCGCTCTGCTGGTGGCCGGGGCGGACGGCGCCGAAGGAGGCGTAGTAGTGCGGGCTGTGCGGGTGGCGCTGTGCCTGGAGGCGGGCGATGGTGCGCAGGGCGTCGGTGTGCTCGCCCAGGGCGTGGGCGAAGGCGGCGTCCAGCGCCTGTTCGTCCGGTTCGGCGCCGGGCGGCAGGAACAGCAGCACCGCGTCGCCGTCGGGGGTGGTGAGGATCCCGTCGTGGGCGGCGGAGAGTTCGACGAAGACCCGGAAGAAGCCGGGGAGCAGCTCGGCTCGCAGCCGCTCGTCGGGGATCATCCAGCGGGTCAGCGCGTCGTCGTGGAAGGCGGCGGACATCAGGGCGGACAGGTGGTCGGCGGACGGCCGGTGGGGCCGGGGTAAGGCGGTCGGGCTGGACGCGTTCGGGGACAAGGCGAGGACCTCCGGTCGGAAGGACGGGGCGGGAAGGAACGGGAAGAGAAGGGACGGGAAGGGGGCGGGAAACAGCGGGAAACGGCGGGAAACGGCGGGGAGAGGGGTGGGGAGAGGGGTGGGGAGTTTCGCGTGGGCGGCTTCGGCCGCCGGCAGTCGGGGGGTTGGCCGTCAGGACGCCGTGCGGCCGCGTGCGGCCAGTTGCTCGACGCGGGCGTGCAGGGTCGCCAGGTAGTGCTCGGATTCCGGCTTGATCAGGACGCTGCGGATCACCCGGGCCGCCTGCGCGTCCCGTGCCACGTGCGGGTGGCGGCGTACGAAGGCGTCCGCGTCCGCGCGCAGCACGCTCAGGAACACGGGGTCGGCCTCCGCCGTCATGCCGTCGCGCAGCAGGCGGTCGGATGCCGCGTCGATCGAGGACAGGCTCATGCCGGGGGATGTGGGGAAATAGGTGACGATGTCGAGGTCCGGGCGCTGGTAGAGCTCCAGTTCGTCGGAGGCGGTCAGCAGGTCGGCCCAGCGCAGTGCGGCCCGGCGGTTCGCGGCGAGGATCCCTCCGAAGCCGTCGGGTGTGAGGGGCAGCAGTTGCAGGGTCAGCCACAGGGCCGCGGCGGCCGCGCCCGCGCGTGAGCACTCCAGGCTGATCTCGCCCAGGTGCAGGTCCGCGTCGGTGAAGTAGGTGTAGGGCGAGTCGTGTGCAAAGTGCCGGCCGGCGCGCGGGTCGGGGAAGAGGACGGCGCCGCAGCCGTAGGGCTGCAGGCCTTGTTTGTGCGGGTCGACGACCACCGAGTCGCAGGCGGCGATCGCCCGCCAGGGGGCGGGGTCGATGCCGCCCGTGCCGGCCCGGCCCAGGATCGCGTAGAAGCCGCCGTACGCGGCGTCGACGTGGACCCGTGCCCCGTACCGGCGTGCCAGTGGCAGGACTTCGTGCACCGGGTCGACCGCCCCGAGGCCGGTGGTTCCGGTGGTGACGACGACGGTGCCGATGCGTCCCGCGCGCAGCGCGCTCTCCAGCGCTTCGAGGTCGATGCGGCCGCCGGCGTCGGTGGGGACGCGGTGGCCTTCCATGCCCAGGACGTGGCACATCCGCTCGTGGGTGTAGTGGCATTCGCCGCTGTAGGCGACGCCGCGGTCCGGGTGGAGCTGGCGGGCGACGTAGAGGGCTTCCAGGTTGGCCATGGTGCCGCTGGTGGTGAGGTGCCCGATGTGGGCGTCGAGTCCGAACATGGCGGCGAGGTCGGCGACGGCCTCGCGTTCCATCTCGGTGGTGGCGGGTCCGCCCTCGGCGGCGTGGTTGTTGGGGTTGAAGAGCATGGCGGTGAGGTAGCCGGTGACGGCCGCCGGGTGCGGCGGCTTGACCATCTGTCCGGCGTAGCGCGGGTGGAAGAACGGGTAGTTGTGGTCCATCCGCTTGGCGAGGCGGTCGAAGGCCTCGTCGAAGGCGTCGGGCCGGACGCGGTGCGCGTCGTGGGTCTCGTACGGGCCGAACTGCCCTCCCCACCGCTCCGCCACCGTGAGTGCGCGCGGCAGCCAGTCGCGTAAGTCGTGCAGGTCGTGCAGGTCCACGGGAGCCTCCCCCAGCGGCCGCCCGGTCGGCGGCACGAGTCGGGCGTACGCGGTCGTACGTACGCATGAGGAGGGTTACGAAGGCCCCGCAAGGCCCGCGCAACGCCTGACGCCCGCACACCATCTGGGCTCGAGTGATGCGCTAGGCGCGTCTGGTCCACTCGCGGCGCGACGGCCATGCGGGGCACTGCCCCGCCGGCTGCCCGCAGGCACCGGCACACCGGCCGCCGCACGCCGGCCGCCGCCCGTTCTCGGGGCGCCCGGTGCCGCTTTCGGGCGTCCGCGCCCGCACACACCCTTCCCAGGAGGACATCCCATGGTCACCAGACGCAGTCTGCTCGGCGGTGCCGTCGCCGCGACCGGCGCCGGTCTGCTCACCACCGGGGGGCTGACGCCGTTGCTCAGTTCCCGGACCGCCGAAGCCTCCGGCGCCGGCGGGGGCAAACCGGTCACGGTTCCGCCGCCGTTCACCGTGCGGATGCCGACGCCGGCGGTGCTGCAGCCGATATCCACGCTGGGCGGCCAGGACACCTATGCCGTCACCATCAAGGAGGTGGGCCGGGAGATCATCCCCGGTGTGCAGACGAAGGTGCTGACCTACGACGGCCAGTTCCCGGGGCCGGTGCTGCGGGCCCGCACCGGGCGGAAGGTGGTGATCCGGCACCGCAACAACCTCACCATGCCGGTCTCGGTCCACCTGCACGGCGGCAGCGTCTCGCCGGAGAACGACGGCGGCCCGATGGACACCTTCGCGCCGAACACCTCGCGGACCTACACCTACCCGAACCAGCAGCCGGGCGCCGGCCTGTGGTTCCACGACCACGCGCACCACATGGAGTCGGAGCACGTCTTCAGGGGGCTGTCGGCCACCTATCTGCTCTCGGACGAGACGGAGCGGTCGCTGCCGCTGCCGTCCGGCCAGTACGAGGTGCCGATCGCGCTGCGCGACGCCCGCTTCGACGAGGCCGGGCAGCTGGTCTACGTGATGGACGACGTGTTCGGCCGGACCACCATCCTCGCCAACGGCCGCCCGAGCCCGTACTTCGAGGTGGCGGCCCGCAAGTACCGCTTGCGGCTGCTGAACTCCTCCAACATGCGCTTCTTCCAGCTGCGCCTGTCGGACGGCGGCCAGATGATCCAGATCGGTACGGACGGCGGTCTGCTGGAGCACCCCTTCACGACGGACTCCATCGGGCTGTCGCCGGCGGAGCGGGCGGATGTGGTCATCGACTTCTCCCGCTACCCGGTCGGTACGAAGATCGTCCTGGAGAACATCATGGGGCCCGGCAGTCCCGACCAGGTGGGCAAGGTGCTGCGCTTCGACGTCGTACGCACGGCGCCCGACGCGAGCCGGGTGCCCGAGACGCTGCGCACCCTGCCGGCCATGGCGAGCGCGACGGTCCAGCGCACCATCGTCCTCAACATGGACGAGGACGGCCGCGAGGAGCCGCGGGGGCTCATCGACGGTCAGGTCTGGGACTACCAGCGCATCGACCAGACCATCGCCCACGGCAGTTCGGAGATCTGGACGGTCACCAACGCGAACAAGATCATTCCGCACAACTTCCACATGCACCTGGTCCAGTTCCGGGTGCTGGAGCGCAACGGGGCCCCGGTGGCGCCGGGTGAGGCCGGGCTGAAGGACACGGTCCGCCTGTTCCCCGGTGAGACGGTGAAGCTGCACGCCACCTTCGACACGTTCAAGGGGACGTACGTCTACCACTGCCACCTGCTGGACCACTCGGCGATGGGCATGATGGCCAACCTCCGTATCCGGTAGCGGGGCCCGCCGGGGAGGGGTCGCGTCGAGCGGGGGTGGGGGAACCGGCCAGCTCCGCTCGACGCGCTCTCAAGGACGGGCCGAGGACCGGGCGGCAGGATCCTCGGCAACAGACCATGTCCGGCCGTGTCCCCCACGTCCGACCTGCCCGTGTGACCTGCCCGTGCGACCACCCGTCCCCACACCACCTGGAGTGAGATGTCCCGCCGCCTGTTCACCTCGGAGTCCGTGACCGAGGGACACCCCGACAAGATCGCCGACCAGATCAGCGACACGATCCTCGACGCGCTCCTCTGCGAGGACCCGACCTCGCGCGTGGCCGTGGAGACCCTCATCACCACCGGTCTCGTGCACATAGCCGGCGAGGTGACGACGAAGGCCTACGCGCCGATCGCGCAGCTCGTCCGGGACAAGATCCTCGAGATCGGCTACGACTCCTCGCAGAAGGGCTTCGACGGCGCCTCCTGCGGCGTGTCGGTGTCCATCGGCGCCCAGTCCCCCGACATCGCGCAGGGCGTCGACACCGCCTACGAGAGCCGTGTCGAGGGCGAGGAGGACGAGCTCGACAAGCAGGGCGCCGGCGACCAGGGCCTGATGTTCGGCTACGCCTGCGACGAGACGCCCGAGCTGATGCCGCTTCCGATCCACCTCGCGCACCGGCTCTCCCGCCGGCTGTCCGAGGTCCGCAAGAACGGGACCATCCCCTACCTGCGCCCCGACGGCAAGACCCAGGTCACCATCGAGTACGACGGTGACCAGGCCGTGCGTCTGGACACGGTCGTCGTCTCGACCCAGCACGCCTCGGACATCGACCTGGAGGCCCTGCTGGCCCCGGACATCCGGGAGAACGTGGTCGAGTACGTGCTGCGCGGGCTCGACGAGGACGGCATCAAGCTGGAGACCAAGGGCTACCGGCTGCTGGTCAACCCGACCGGCCGGTTCGAGATCGGCGGCCCGATGGGCGACGCCGGCCTGACCGGCCGCAAGATCATCATCGACACCTATGGCGGCATGGCCCGCCACGGTGGCGGCGCGTTCTCCGGCAAGGACCCGTCCAAGGTCGACCGCTCCGCCGCCTACGCGATGCGCTGGGTCGCCAAGAACGTGGTCGCCGCCGGTCTCGCCTCGCGCTGCGAGGTCCAGGTCGCCTACGCCATCGGCAAGGCCGAGCCCGTCGGTCTCTTCGTGGAGACGTTCGACACCCACACGGTGCCGACCGACCGCATCGAGCGGGCCATCGCCGAGGTCTTCGACCTGCGCCCGGCCGCCATCATCCGCGACCTGGACCTGCTGCGCCCCATCTACGCGCAGACCGCCGCCTACGGCCACTTCGGCCGTGAGCTGCCCGACTTCACCTGGGAGCGCACCGACCGCGCCGAGCGGCTGAAGGCCGCCGCGGCCGCCTGAGCAGTCCGGGCGTGCGCCGCCCGCGCCACCGGGCATCCCCCCACCCCCCGCCGTATCCCGCCCCTCCCCGCCCCGCCCCGCTCCGCCCCGCCGGCATCAGACCAGTTCACAGACCAGTTCACAGGAGTCCACGTGCGTATCGCGGTGACCGGATCCATCGCCACAGATCACCTCATGGCCTTCCCGGGCCGGTTCGTCGACCAGCTCCTCCCCGACCAGCTGGAACACGTCTCGTTGTCCTTCCTCGTCGACACCCTCCAGGTGCGGCGGGGCGGAGTGGCGGCCAACATCGCCTTCGGCCTCGGCGGCCTCTTCCTCGAACCGCTCCTGGTGGGCGCCGTGGGCCCGGACTTCGCCGAGTACGAGGTCTGGCTCAAGGAACACGGCGTCGACACCGGCTCGGTGCATGTCTCCGCCGAGCATCAGACGGCCCGCTTCATGTGCATGACCGACCAGGATTCCAACCAGATCGCCGCCTTCTACGCGGGCGCCATGTCCGAAGCCGGGCGCATCGACCTGCACGGCGTCCATGACCGCACCCCCCTCGACCTGGTGCTCGTCTCCCCCAACGACCCCGGCGCGATGGTCCGGCACACCGAACAGGCCCGGGAGCTGGGCATCGACTTCGCCGCCGACCCCTCGCAGCAGCTCGCCCGCCTCACCGGCGCCGAGGTGCACAGCCTGGTCACCGGAGCCCGCTGGCTGTTCACCAACGAGTACGAGTCCGCGCTGCTGCGCGAGCGGGCCGGGTGGAGCCACGCGGAGGTCCTCGACCGTGTCGGCACCTGGGTCACCACTTTGGGCGCGCAGGGTGTCCGGATCGACCGCAAGGGCGAGCCGGCCCTCACCGTCCCCGCCGTCCCCGACGTCCCCGCCGAGGACCCGACCGGCGTCGGCGACGCCTTCCGCTCCGGCTTCCTGGCCGCCGTCGGCTGGGGGCTGCCGCTTGAGACCGCCGCGCAGCTCGGCTGCGCGATGTCCGCGCTGGTCCTGGCGACCGTGGGCTCCCAGGCGTACGAGATCCGGCCCGAGCGCCTGCTCGCCACCGTCCGCGCGGTGTACGGGGAGCAGGCGGCCGGGCTGCTGGCACCGAAGCTGGAGCGGCCGGCATGACGACGAACTCACAGACGCGGGCCGATGCCCTGCGTGAGGCGCTCGCGGCCCGTGTGGTCGTCGCCGACGGAGCCATGGGAACAATGCTCCAGGCGCAGGACCCCACGATGGAGGACTTTCAGCAGCTGGAGGGCTGTAACGAGGTCCTGAACGTCACCCGTCCCGACATCGTGCGCTCGGTCCATGAGGCGTACTTCTCGGTGGGTGTGGACTGCGTCGAGACGAACACCTTCGGTACGAACTATGCGGCGCTGGCGGAGTACGACATCGCGGAGCGCAACTTCGAATTGTCGGAGGCGGGTGCGCGGATCGCCCGGGAGGTCGCGGACGAGTTCACGGCGTCGACGGGGCAGCAGCGCTGGGTGCTGGGGTCGATGGGGCCG
>NZ_JBVHWW010000037.1:0-82306 GCF_055563995.1 Streptomyces sp. NPDC029164
GGGAGGACGCAGAAAACCCAGGAGCGCCCTCCGGGGGGGCGGGGGCCGGCGCCCCCCTCCTCTTTGGTCGCCTTGCCCGGAAAAGTCCCGGTCAGCCGGGCGCGCTCGGGGTCGACGACCCCGAGCGCGCCGTACCGCGCCGAGCACAGCTCGGCGGCCGAGTCCACGATGTGCTGGAGGGTGGCGCGCAGTTCCAGCTCGGAGCCGACGCTGAGGACGGCCTCCAGCAGCACCGGGAGGCTCGCCCCTTCCTCGTCCCCGTCGGGCTCCCCGTCGGGCTTTTCTCGGGATTCCCCTTCGGGTTCCGCGCCCGGCCTCCCGCCGGGACCTTCCTCGGGCTCCTGCCCGGAGCGCGTCATTCGGCCAGCGGGTTGAGGACCATGGGGGCGATCTTCCCTTCGAGCATCGCGCCGAGACCGAGTACGGCGCACACGTCCGGCCGTTCCGCGATGGCGACGGGCATTCCGGTGGCGTCCCGCAGCATCTGGTCCAGGCCCGGCAGCAGGGCGCTGCCGCCCACCATCATGATCCCCCGGTCCGTCAGGTCCGCGACCAGGTCCGGCGGGCAGTCCCGCAGCACCTTGCCGATGCCGTCGAGCACGGCGGTCAGCGGCGTGTGGATGGCGTCCCGTACGGCCGCGGTGTCCACGTGGACGGAGCGGGCCAGTCCGGTGGCCACGTCGCGGCCGTGGATGAGGGTGGAGGCGGGTCCCTCGGCGGTGATGCCGTTGCCGTGCAGGGCCAGTTGGAGCGGCCGGACGGCCTGGCTGGGCAGCATCAGCTCGTGCGCGTGCCGCAGGTGCTGGACGACCGCGTGGTCGATGGCCTCGCCGCCGACCGGGATCCGCTCGGCGGTCACGATCGAGCCGAGGGAGAGGACGGCGACCTGGGTGGCTGCGGCCCCGCACACCATGATCATCGTCGCGGTCGGCTGCTCCACGGGCAGTCCGCAGCCGACGGCCGCCGCGATCAGGGTGTCGACCAGTTCGACGCGGCGGGCGCCGAGCCCGACGAGGGTCTCCACGGTGGCCCGCTGGGCCAGCGGGTCCGCGTCGTGCGGGGTGCAGGCGGCGGCCCGCAGCCGGGGCTTGCGGCGCAGGGCGCGCCGCAGCTTCTCGCCGAGGAGGTGACGCAGCATCCGCTGGGCCATCTCGATGTCGACGACGGTGCCGCCGGAGACGGGGCGCACGACCCGGATGTAGTCGGGCGTGCGGCCGGTCATCCGCTCGGCGAAGGTTCCGACGGCGATGAGTGCGCCGGTGCGCGTGTTGACCGCGGCGACGCTGGGCTCGTCGACCACGAGGCCGGCGCCCTTGACGTACACGCGGGTCCTTGCCGCCCCCAGGTCGACGGCGACGTGGCAGCGGCGCAACTGCTCAAGACTGACGGTCACGGCAGATCCTCCGAGAGCGCTGACGCAAGAGGACCGGCGGAAATGCCGGTCACTTTTCATATCATCTCGGACATTTGGGTCTAACCGCCCGTTGGGCTGCTCCGGCCGGGGGTGTGCCGCGCCTGCATGGGGGTGGATTTCTGTACCGACAGGCAGCACCATGCCCGCACCGCACGCGCTACTCACGCGTAACAAGGTAAAGGGGACTCGATGCTGACGGCCCGACAGAGATTGCTGGCACTCCTGACGCTCTGCCTGGCCCTGCTGGCGTCCTTCCCGGCCCATGCCGCCGACCGGGTCCCGGCCTCCGCCTCTGACCGGGCGTCATCGCGCAATCCGGTGATCTTCGTGCACGGCTACAACGCCGATCCGGGCGTCTGGGGAGCCCTGCGCGGGGACCTGCGCGCCGCCGGGTACGCCGACTCCGAGCTCTTCTCCTGGGGCTACGACACCCACCAGTCCGTCAACGAGGTCCTCGCCGGCCGGCTCGGCGCGTACGTCGACCAGGTCCGCCGGGACACCGGGGCCGCCCGCGTCGACGTCGTCGCACACTCCTTCGGCTCGCTCGTGAGCCGCTGGTACGTGAAGTTCGGCGGCGGCACCGCCACCGTGGACCACTGGGTCTCGCTGGCCGGCCCCAACCGGGGCACCTCCACCGCGTGGGCCTGCGCCCTGTGGGACCAGGCCTGCAGGGACATGGCCCCCGGGTCGTACGTGGTGAAGAACCTGAACGGCGGGGACGAGACCCCGGGCACGGTGAGGTACGCGACCTTCTGGTCCCACTGCGACGAAGTGGTCAACCCGGACGACAGCGTTCCGCTGACCGGAGCCGCCAACACCACGGTCGGCTGCCTCAAGCACAACGACCTGCTCGGCGACGACGGCACCTCGGCGGGCGTCCGCGCCTTCCTCGCCTCCTAGGTCCCGTCCGGGCCTACGCGCCGTCCACCGCGACCCGCTGGAGCAGGCCGTACGTGAACTCGGCCACGCACGGCCTGCCCCGCGCGGCGAAGGCGAGGCGCCAGCGGGTCGGGGCGGTGCCCTCCATCGGCCGGACCGGGGCGAAGGCCCGCGCCACCTCGTCCACCGTCGCCGACCAGGGCAGCAGGTCGTCGGCCGACTCCAGTACGGGGCCCCGCGCGCCCGGGGCACGTACCAGCCACTCGTTCCACACCGCCCCGTCCGGCGCGGCCAGCACCTCGAAGCGCAGGTCGGGCCAGAGCGCCAGCGGCCACAGCAGGGCCTCGCACTCCAGATCGCCGATCGTGCGGCGCTCGGCGGTCTCCGGCGGGCCGAGCACCGAGCGGTACCGGGCCAGGGCGCCGCGGGAGCGGGACGACCTGACCATCGCCTGCCAGTGCTTGTTGGCCTCCCGCTGGTCCGCGAGCGAGGCGCCGAGCCGGCGGCGGGCCTCGTCGGCGAGTTCCGGCTGGAAATCCGACATTTGCTGCAACAGCACCAACTGGAAGGCGGTGGGACCGAAGGAAGTCATGGAAGGAACGATTCCACACAGGATCCTTACGTTCTCGGGATACGGATGTTGCCGCCGACCACGTAGCCTGCGGGCGCCATGAACTACTGCCACGCATGCCGGAGGCACCTCAACGGCGCACTTGCGTGCGCCGGATGCGGAACCCCCGCCGAGTACCTGGTACCCGCCGCGCCCGTAGCCGTGCCCGCCCCCGCGGCGCCGGCCCCGGAGCCGCCGCCGGTCCTTGCCGACGTGTTCGCGGACTCGCTGGTCGTGCTGTCCGCCCCGAACGAGCGCAGGCAGGGCGCGCGCCGCCGGGTCACGCACCGCAGACGCCGCCGCACCGTGCTGACCATCGGGCTCAGCCTGGCGATCGCGCTCGGCGGCTCGCTGATGGTGGCCCACCTCGCCACCGACGGGCAGCGCACCGACCGGGCCGCCACCGTGGTGCTGACCGACGACGGCCCGCAGCAGCCCGCGCCCCTGCCGGAAGGCCCGACGGCCGGGGCGCCCACGGGGCCCGGGAAGGCCACCGCCAAGGCCCCCGCGGGCACGAAGAAGTCCGGGTCCGGAGCCCCCTCCGGGGGCGCCGCCCAGCCGGGTCCGAGCTCGTCCGCCCCCGAGCCCGCGCCCGTGACGTCGGGGCCGCCCACCGGCACCCCCGGCCCGGTGGGATCCGTACGGCCCACCGCGTCGGGCAAGCCCTCCCAGAGCATCACCGGCTCCGCGCAGACGCCGACCCCGACCCCGCCGACGCCCAGCCCCACGCCGCCCAAGGACTGCGGCTTCCTCGGCATCCTCTGCTGGGGCGACTGACCGGGGAGCGCCTCGCCGGTCAGGCCGGGCTCGCCGGCCCGGCCGACACGCCGGCCCCTACCCGCCCCCTACCCGCCGAGCATCCGCTTCAGCAGGTCCCGCAGCACCGCCCGCTCCGCCGGCGACAGCCCGGCCAGCGGTTCGCGGGCGAAGTCCAGCGACTCCCGCAGCCGCTCCGCGGTCTGCAGTCCCTCCTCGGTGGGGGCGGCCAGCTTGACCCGGCGGTCGGCCGGGTCCGGGCGCCGCTCGACCAGGCCTCGGGTCTCCAGCCGGTCGACTATCCCGGTCACGTTCGAGGGCTCGCACCTCAGCTTCTGCGCGATGCGGCGCATCGGCGTCGGCTCCAGGGAGAGCATGTTGAGCACCCTGGCCTGCGCACCGGTCAGCTGGTGGCTGGCGGCCGCGTGCTCGTACTCCATGTGGTAGCGGGCCACGACGTCGCCGATGAGTTCGACGACCTCGACGGTCACTGGGTCTACGCGACGACTGGGCATGGATCCAGCTTACCCATTTACTTGACAACATGAAATATCCAGGCGCATGGTTGTTTCACCTAGTGAACCAATTTCGTTCTTACCAGGAGCGCCCCATGTCTGAGATCCCCGCCGTGAGCCGCGAGTGGCACCTCGTCCGTCGCCCGCAGGGCTGGCCCGTAGCCGAGGACTTCGCCCTGCGCGAGGTCCCCGTGTCCGCCGAGCCCGCCGCCGGCCGGATCCTCGTGCGCAACCTCCACATGTCCGTGGACCCCTACATGCGCGGCCGGATGAACGACGTGAAGTCCTACGTCCCGCCCTTCCAGCTGGACGAGCCGATGCAGGGCGGCGCGGTCGGCGAGGTCGTCGCCTCCGCCGCCGAGGGCTTCGCCGTCGGTGACCACGTGCTGCACCACCTGGGCTGGCGCGAGTACGCCGAGCTCGACGCGAAGTTCGCCACCAAGGTGGACGCCTCGCTCGCCCCGCTCTCCGCCTACCTCGGCGTGCTCGGCATGCCGGGCCTGACCGCCTACGCCGGCCTCTTCGAGGTCGCCTCCTTCAAGGAGGGCGACGCGGTCTTCGTCTCCGGCGCCGCCGGTGCCGTCGGCAGCCTCGTGGGCCAGTTCGCCAAGATCAAGGGCGCCTCCCGGGTCGTCGGCTCAGCCGGCTCGGACGACAAGGTGACGCTGCTCACGGAGAAGTACGGCTTCGACGCCGCCTTCAACTACAAGAACGGCCCCGTCGCCGAGCAGCTGCCGGCCGCGGCCCCCGAGGGCATCGACGTCTACTTCGACAACGTCGGCGGTGACCACCTGGAGGCCGCCATCTCCTCCATGAAGCTGAACGGCCGCGCCACCCTGTGCGGAGCGATCGCCGGCTACAACGACACCGAGGCCGCCCCGGGCCCGCGCAACCTCATGCAGGTCATCGGCAAGCGGCTGCGCCTGCAGGGCATCCTCGTCAACGACCACGCCGGACTGCAGCAGCAGTTCGTCCAGGACGTCGCCGGATGGCTGCGCTCCGGTGAGCTCCGGTACGACGAGACGGTCGTCGAGGGCGTCGAGAACGCGACGTCCGCCTTCCTCGGCATGCTGCGCGGCGAGAACACCGGAAAGATGATCGTTTCCTTCACCGGTTAGGCTCACTGCACACCGTCGTGACCGTGGGCGCGAGTCGCGGCGATTACCAGGAGGATTTCCTTACATGTCCATCCAGCAGTCCGACGTCGCGTACACCGCCGTAGCCACCGCCGAGAACGGCCGTGACGGTCGCGTCGCCACCCACGACGGCCAGCTCGACGTCGTCGTGAACCCGCCGAAGGAGCTCGGCGGCAGCGGCGCCGGCACCAACCCGGAGCAGCTGTTCGCCGCCGGCTACAGCGCCTGCTTCCAGGGCGCCCTGGGTGTCGTCGCCAAGAACGTGAACGCCGACATCTCCGGCTCCACGGTCACCGCCGAGGTCGGCATCGGCAAGAACGACGAGGGCTTCGGTCTGATCGTCAAGATCTCCGCCGTGATCCCGAACGTGGACGCCGCCACCGCCAAGGACCTCATCGAGAAGGCCCACGAGGTCTGCCCGTACTCCAAGGCGACCCGCGGCAACATCACCGTCGAGCTCGCCGTCTGATCCGGCACCGCTCAGCGAAGGCCGCCCCCCGGTCCGGGGGCGGCCTTCGCCGTGGACGGCAGCCTTAAACTGGTCCCATGCGTGATCTTGCGGGGGGTTTCCGGTATCTGCTGGCCGGCCAGCGATGGGTGTTCCGGCACGGACGGTGGCTGGGCTTCGGGCTGCTGCCCGGGCTCGTCTCACTGGTCCTCTACGCCGGCGCGCTGATCGGCCTCGGCTACGGGGCCGACGACCTGACCGCCTGGGCCACCCCCTTCGCCGACGACTGGTCCACGCCGTGGACCGGGCTCCTGCGCGGCTTCCTGACCGCGCTGGTCTTCGGCCTCGGGCTCTTCCTCGCGGTGATCACCTTCACCGCCGTGACCCTGCTGATCGGCCAGCCCTTCTACGAGTCCCTCTCGGAGCAGGTCGACCGCAGCGAGGGCGGCGAGGTCCCGCAGTCCGGGCTCCCGCTCTGGCGGGAGCTGTGGATCTCGGCCCGAGACAGCGTGAAGGTGCTCGGACGGGTCCTGCTGTACGGGATCCTGCTCTTCGCCCTCGGCTTCGTCCCGGTGGTCGGGCAGACCGTGGTCCCCGCGCTCGGGTTCTGCGTCTCCGGGTACTTCCTGACCCAGGAGCTCACCGCCGTGGCCCTGCAGCGGCGCAAGGTGGACCTGACCGAGCGGCTGGCGCTGCTGCGCTCGCGGCGGATGCTGGTGCTCGGCTTCGGCGTGCCGCTCGTGCTGGCGTTCCTGGTGCCGCTGGTCGCGGTGTTCCTGATGCCGGGCGCGGTGGCCGGGGCCACGCTGATGGCGCGCGACCTCATGGCCGTCGACGAGGCCCCGTCCGCCGAGGCCGCGCCGGGTGGCCCGGCCGCACCGCAGGACCCGTCCGCCCCGGCCGGCTTCGGACCGCCGCCGCCCGCGTACTCGTGACCGCGCCGCCCGCCCCGCTACCGCTTCAGCAGCAGGAGGGCCCCGACGGTGTCCTCCCCGCCGTGGGCGGCCGGGTCCGCGGCCAGCCGGCGCCGCAGCAGGTCCACGTACGGGGAGACCAGCTCGGTGCTGACGCCCTGCTCATCGGCGGTCCGCAGCATGGTGCCGCTGCCCGCGACCTGCATGGCCAGGTTGGACACCACCCCCGAGGTGAAGTCCCGCGAGGTCAGCCGCTCGGCGGCGTTGCCGACGAAGAAGCCCATCGCGCCGAGCCACTCGGACAGCAGCGGAGCCAGGTCCTTCGGGGCGATGTCCTCGCCCTCGATCAGGGCGTAGGCGTGCGAGATGCCGGCGAACATCCCCCACATCGCGCTGAGCAGGGCCACGTCGTGCAGGGCGGCGTGACCGGCGTCCTCACCGACGAAGCGGGCCCCGGCCGGGACCTCCAGGACCGCCCGGTGGGTGTCGAAGAGGGCGCGCGAGCCGCTGTAGAAGACGTACCCGCCGGCCTCGGGCACGCCGATCATCGTCGGCGTGGCCATGATCCCGCCGTCGACGAACCGGGCCCCGCGCTCCTCGGCCCAGGCGGCCCGCGCCCGGCCCTCGGCCGGGGTGCCGGTGGTCAGGTTCACCACGTCCTTGCCGGTCAGGTCGATGCCGTCCAGGGCGGATCCGACGGAGGCGTCGTCCAGCAGGCAGACCACGACGAGCCCGTTCGCGGCGACGGCCTCGGCGGGGCTCGCCGCGACGAGGGCCCCTTCGGCGGCCAGTGGTCCGGCCTTGGCGGCGGTGCGGTTCCAGACGGTGAGGCGGTGCCCGGCGGCGAGCCAGGTCCGGGCGAGGGCGGTGCCCATGTCGCCGAGTCCGAGCAGGGTGAGCGAGTGCTGAGGTGTGTTGTCAGTCATGGCGTTTAGCCTGCTGGCAGGCTGTGAGGCGCTCAAGTACGCACTTTGGAGTGGGTGGTTACCCCAAGGTGAGCGAACAGGTGGGGAGGGGTGCGCGATGGCGGTGACACGAAGGCCCGGTGCCGATCACTGCGGGATCGCCGCGGCGATGTCGGTGATCGACGGCAAATGGAAGGTGTCGCTCCTGTGGGAGCTGGAGCGGAGCCCGCGACGCCGATTCGGTGAACTGCGCCGGCTCGTCCCCGGCGTCTCCGAGAAGGTGCTCGCCGCGCAGCTGCGCGAGCTGGAGCAGGACGGCATCGTCCACCGCGAGGTCCACGAGGAGGTCCCGCCGCGCGTCGAGTACTCCCTGACCCCGCTGGGACAGGGACTGAACGAGGCACTGGAGTCCCTGGGGGAGTGGGGTGCAAAACATCTGCTTGCGGACTCCGCGTAGCCGACTCGTGATCGGCCGGCGGCCTCCGGCACCCCCCGGTGGGCCCGTAGTATGCAGGGCGGCAGCACGTGCCGAGGCCGTCTCTCACTGCCTTTGAGTCCGCCCTCGCCGGGCCCCGGGAGAACCCCGGAGCCGGGCAGCGGCTTGCCGAGCCACGACCGGCCGCCGGGCCGAGGACCGACCAGCAGTAGGGACACAGCAGTGACAGTCAGTACCGAGGGCACGGTCGCCGTGCTGCCCCCGGGCGGACCGGCCGCGCCCGCCCGCCCGATACCCGCCGTCCGGCGCGGTCTCGGTTCGCGCGGCACGCTGCTGCTCCTCGAAGCCGTCGTCGCGTTCGGCGCGGCGCTCGTGCTCCCGCTGCTGGCCGTCCGCTTCAAACTCGACCCGCTGGACCGGATCGCGCAGGTCAGCGGCCTCGCCGCGATCCAGCTGCGGTTCGCGCTCGTCGGTCTGCTCTTCATCGCCGCGGTGGCGCTGGCCATGCGGCTGCGGGGAGGCCGGCACTTCGACCTGGCCGCCCGGATCGCCGCCGCCGCCCTCGCGGGCCTGGCCAGCGGCTTCGTCGCCGCCGGCGCGGTCGTCGCCCTCCACGGGACGCCCTGGCCGATGTTCGGCCTCAACGGCGACAGCGGCCGCATCGTCGAGTGGGCCCACGCGGTGGCCAACGGCCGCCCCTCGGGCTCGCCGGTCTACCCGCCGGCCCCCCTCTACACCCTCGGGTACTACGCCGAATGGTTCCGCGGCGGCAACACCGCGTACGCGTTCAAGGACCTCCAGATCCTCGGCGCCGCCGCGTTCGGACCGCTGGTCTACCTCTGCTGGCGCATGCTGCTCGGCCCGGTCCGCGCCCTCGCCTTCGGCGTGGCCCCGGCCTTCGCGCTGATCGACGCGTACAAGCCGTACAGCCAGACCGTGCTCGTGGTCCTCGTACCGGTCCTCGTGGCGATGGTGGTGTCGCTCAGCCGCACCGGCACGCGGGCCTGGCGGCCGCTCCTGCTCAAGGGCGCCGGATTCGGCGCGCTGCTCGGCGTGCTGTTCCTCACCTACTCGGGCTGGTTCCTGTGGAGCGCGGCGGGCGTGCTGTTCGCCGCGCTGCTGTACTTCCCGTGGCGGACCGGCCGGCTCGGCCGGCTCAAGGGCGCGGCCTTCCTCGGCGCGTCCCTGGCGGCCTTCCTCGTGGTCGCCGGGCGCTACCTCGTGGTCATGCTGACCGAGGGGCAGACCACCAAGGACTACAACTTCCGGTTCGACAACTTCACCGACCCGGCGTACTACCTCATGTGGCGCACGGACATGCCGGGCAAGGTCGGCGAGTGGCCGCCGCCCGGCGAGTACGGCGGGGTCGGCCTGTTCGCCCTGGTCACCTTCGTCTGCCTGGGCGCCGCGATCTGGCTGGGCATCCGCAGGCCGATGGTGGTCACCGTCGCCGCGATGTTCATCAGCGCGTGGGTGATGCGCATGTACATCGCCTCGCACATGTACGAGACGCAGACCGTGCAGCTCTACACCCGCACGAACAACCAGCTCCTCTACTGCGGGCTGCTGCTGTGCGCACTGGTCGTCCACCTGGTCTCGCAGCGCATGGCCGCGCGCCGGGCCGAGTCAGCGAGCACCACGGAGGGCACCGGCTTCCCGGCCCGCGAAGGCGCGGTGATCGGGACCCTGTGCGCCCTGCTGCTGCTCCTCGGCACCGTCTCCTCCTCGATGGCCGACCGCTACATGCCGGCCAAGGAGAACACCTACCGGATCCTGCCGTGGGTCTCGCACACCATCACGGAGCAGGACGGCAGCTGCCCGAAGTACGCGCCCGGCGGTACCTGTTCCAAAGACGGCGACCAGAGCTGGCTGAGCTTCATCCGATGACCCGGGGGAACCGATGATCTCCGCACTGACGCGGCTGGCCGACTGGTCCGCCGGCACACCCAGGCGGCTCTGGCTGATCTCGTTCGCGCTGTTCTTCGCGCTCGCGGGTTCCTGGTCCGCCGCCAGCCCCATCGGCGGCTCTCCCGACGAGCACGCGCACTTCGTCCGCGCCGCGGCCGCCGCCCGGGGCCAGATCAGCGGCCCCCTGGTGATGGTCCCGCACCGGGTGGCGGGCATCGACGGACAGTTCGCCGAGGCCGGGATGCAGCTCCCGGAGTGGTACGGCAACCTCGCCGCGGTGCACGAGTGCTACGCGTGGCGCCAGTCCCAGCCCGCGTCCTGCGCGCCCTCGCTCGGCGACTCCGAGAAGATCGTCCAGGTGCCCACGGCGGCCGGCCGCTACCACCCGGCCTACTACCTGGCGACCGGCTGGCCGAGCCTGCTGGTCGACGGCCCCAAGGGGCTGTACCTCATGCGTTTCGTGTCGGCGCTGCTCTGCTCGGCCCTGCTGGCGAGCGCGGTGGTCACGGCCGGCGAGTGGCGTCGGCGCTCACTGGCGGTGCTCGGCGTGCTCGCCGCGGCCACGCCGATGACGCTCTACATGTCCGGCATGCTCAACCCCAGCGGCGGCGAGATCGCCGCCGGGATCCTGGTGTGGACGGCCCTGCTGTCGATCGTCCTGTCACCCGACCCGGTGCTGCTGAACCGCCGGCTGGCCCGACTGGGCGTAGGCGGCCTGGTGCTGATCAACATCCGGCCGCTCGGACTGATCTGGTTCGGCGGCGCGGTGGTCTTCTGCCTGCTGCTGACGCAGCGGAGCGGAGTGCTGGGACAGGCGCTGCGCCGCAAGGCCCTGTGGCTCTGGACGGCCCTGCTGGGCCTGGCGACGGCCGGTGCGCTGCTCTGGGCGGCCAAGCACCCGGACCGTTCGCAGATAGACATCCCCGACTCGCTCACCGCGGCCGTGGCCGCCAAGCGCACCCTCGGCAACACCGACTGGTACATCAAGCAGATGGTCGGCTTCTTCGGCTGGCTGGACACCCCGGGCCCGGCCCTGCTGTACCTGGTGTGGATGGGGGTGCTCGCGACGCTCGTCGCGCTGGCGCTGGTCTACGGCCGGCGGCGCGACGTGGTGGCGGTGGCCGGCATGCTGGTGGCCATCGTGATGGTGCCGGTGGCCGCGCAGGCCTCGGAGGCGGAGCGGATCGGCATGGTGTGGCAGGGCCGCTACCTGCTGCCCTTCGCCGTCGGCCTGCCGCTGATGGCGGTGCTGATCTGCGCCACCCGCGTTCCCGAGCGCGGTTTCCCCCTGCGGCGGCTGGTCGGCCTCTCCGCCGGCGGCTTCGCGGTGGCCAACGTGGCGGCCTTCTACTGGACGCTGCGCCGGTTCGCCGTCGGCAACAAGGCCTCGTGGGTGCCGACCTCGGCGCACTGGGCCCCGCCCGGCGGCTGGGTCTTCTGGACCGGCGTGTACACGCTGGCGGCGCTCGTCATCGTGGTGCCCGCCCTGGTCTCGGACCGCAAGGCCGCCGCGCCGCGGCTCCCGGACCTCGACACCCCGCAGGCGGACCGGCCCGTGCGGGTGCCCGAGCCCGCCTGACGCACCACCTCAGAGGGACGGGCCGATCTCGGCGGTCACCACCGACGGCGTACGGTCGTCCGCCTCGGCGAGCAGGGTGCCGCCCGGGGCCCACACGGCCGCCCCGCCGCAGCCGGTCCACGGGCCCGCCGGGCCGACGTGGTTGGCGAGGACGACGTACAGGCCGTGGTCCTTCGCGATGCCCGGGTACACGGCGGCGCGCTCGCCGATCCCGTCGCCCGTCCCGTACAGGGAGCTCGCCAGGTGCACCCGGCAGCCGTCGGCGGCGGCCCGGCCGGGCGGTCCGGGGAAGTGGTTGTCGTAGCAGACGCCCAAGGAGAAGCGGATCCCGCCGAGTTCGAAGCGCCCGTCGCCCGTGCCGGGTGCGAAGAGGTCCTGCTCGTGCCGGAAGAGGTGCTGCTTCGCGTACGTCGTCACGTGCGCGCCGTCCGCGTCGTGGACCAGCGTCGCGATGGCGGGGCGCGGACCGGCGGTGGGCAGGGCGACGTTGACGGCGGTGGCGATCCCGGCGGAGCGCAGCGGGTCCAGGCGCGGGTCGTCGGCGGCGGTCCACAGGCCGGGATCGGCCGCGAGGGCGTCCAGTTCGTAACCGGTGAGCGTGAACTCGGGGAACACCACCAGCCCGGCGCCCTGTTCGCGGGCCGCGGCGGCGAGCGCGGCGGCCCGCTCGACGTTGGCATGGACATCGGCGGGGAGGCAGGTCATCTGGGCTGCGGCGATCTTCACTTGGCCGAGGATGCCGGACCCGGTGGAGTCCGGGGCCTCCGGGGGGTCGACGGACCGGCGGGACTGCTGTGGCTGATGTGGGACGAGGGGCCACCGTGGGCGGTGCCGGCCGTCATCACGGTCTCCCTGGTGGCCGCGGTGGTCAACACCGTCGCCGCGGCCCGGACCGCCCTCGAACGCGTCGAGCGCGTGGACACCGCCCGCTTCCGCGAGCTCGTGGAGCACGTGGCGAGCTCCGACGGGCCCCAGGTCCTGGGCGTGTGCGTGACCTACACCGGTGCGCTGGTCCTCACCGCCTTCGGCAGCGACGCCCGGCCGGAGGGCCGGCAGTTCCACCTGCCGCCGGGCCCCGACTGCCCGTTCTGCCTGGTGGAGGATCAGGTACGGGGGTTCCTCGGGGAGATGGACCCGCTGCTGGGCGAGTACCGCAGGCACTGCGGGCGGGCAGCAGCCGCCACCTCCTCGTCAGACGGTCGTCCACCACGCAGCCCTGGACGGGCCGGCTCCGCGACCGGGCGTACTACCGGCTGCCCCGCCGGCGGCCCTCCTGCCCGGTCCACGACCCGCTGCTCGGCACGCCGTAGCCGGCCTAGGGCTGCGCGGGGCCCCGTAGCAGGGTCAGGAAGGAGCGGAAGGCGGCGGGCATGTCCACCGACTCCGGGGCGAGCAGCCACTGGTACTGGAGGCCGTCCATGACGGCCGTCAGCAGGGGGGCCGCCTGTTCCGGGGTGAGGCCCGAGGGCAGGCGGTCGCCGAACTCGGCGCGGAGCACCGCCGCCATCTCCGCGCGGACCTGGGCGTAGCGCTCGGTGAAGAACTCCCGCGCGGGGTGCCCGTCGGTGACGCTCTCGCCCAGCAGCGCCGAGAAGGTCTGCACGATGCCCGGGCGCATCGCGTTGTACTCCACCAGCGAGGCCAGCAGGTCCAGGCGCCAGGTCTCGGCCGAGGCGCGCGAGCCGCCGCCGGTGTCCCAGCGGTCGCGCTCCTCCAGCACCGCGACCAGCAGCGCCTCCTTGGTCGGGAAGTAGTGCAGCAGCCCCTGCTGGGTCAGGCCCACGCGTTCGGCGACCGTGCCCAGGGACGCGCCCCGGTAGCCGCGCTCCGCGATCACCTCGACGGCCGCGCGCACGATCTCCCCGCGGCGTTCCTCGCTCCTCGCCCTGACCATCGCCGTGCGCCCCTTCCCGTCCGACTCCTGCCAGCAGGACCGTACGGCATCCTGAGATTACGAACAGATTACGAACCCTACCGCTCACCAGGTAACAGGTCCACGATGAGGACACCGCACCGCACCGCACTCAATGAGGAGGCACGGCCGTGACCGATGCCGAGCAGGTCCGCACCAGCGTCGTCGAGGTGGCCCTCGGGAAGCTCGATCTCGACACCAAGACCCGACTGCTGGCCGGGCAGGACATGTGGTCGCTGCCCGCGATCCCCGAGATCGGGCTGCAGTCCCTGGTCATGTCCGACGGCCCCGTCGGGGTCCGCGGCGTGCGCTGGACCGCCGACGACCCGTCCATCGCCCTGCCCTCCCCGACCGCGCTCGCCGCCGCCTGGGACCCCGGGCTCGCCCGCCGCGCCGGCCGGCTCCTCGCCCAGGAGGCCCGCCGCAAGGGCGTCCACGTCCTCCTCGCGCCCACCGTCAACCTGCACCGCTCCCCGCTCGGCGGCCGGCACTTCGAGTGCTACTCCGAGGACCCGTACCTCACCGGCGTCATCGGCAGCGGCTACGTGAACGGCGTCCAGGACGGCGGGGTCGGCACCACCGTCAAGCACTTCGTCGGCAACGACGCCGAGACCGAACGCTTCACCGTCGACTCCGTCATCGCCCCGCGCCCGCTGCGCGAGCTGTACCTGGCGCCCTTCGAGGCCATCGTCGCGAGCGCCCGCCCGTGGGGCATCATGACCGCCTACAACCAGGTCAACGGCACGACGATGACCGAGCACCGGTACCTGGTGAACGAGGTCCTGCGCGGCGAATGGGGCTTCGACGGCTGCAACGTCTCCGACTGGATGGCCGCCCGCTCCACCGCCGGCGACATCGAGGGCGGCATGGACGTGGCCATGCCCGGCCCCACCACCGTCTACGGGCCCGCCCTCGCCGAGGCCGTCCGCGCGGGTGAGGTCCCCGAGGCCGCCGTCGACGACGCCGTGCGCAACGTCCTGCGCCTCGCCGCCCGCGTCGGCGCCCTGGAGGGCGCCCCCGCCGTCGTCGAGACCGCCCCGGACCCCGTCGACGGCCAGGCGCTGGCCCGCGAGCTCGCCGCCCGCGGCTTCGTCCTCGCGCGCAACGAGGCCGGGCCCGACGGAAAGGCGGTCCTGCCCCTCGACGCCTCCGCCGGCCGCACCGTCGCCCTCTCCGGCGCCGCGGCCCGCGACGCCCGCGTCCTCGGCGGCGGCAGCGCCACCGTCTTCCCCGAGCGGATCGTCTCCCCGCTCGACGGCCTCACCGCCGCCCTCCCGGAAGGGGCCCTGACCTTCACCCTCGGCGCCGACCCCTCCGACGAACTGGTCCCCGCCGACAAGGGCTTCGAGCTCCGCGCGGTCTGCCGCGACGCCTCCGGCGCCGTCATCGGCGACGGCAGCCTGCCGACCGGCCAGGTCCAGTGGATCGGCGACGACCTGCCCGCCGGCGCCACGTACGAGACCATGGCGAGCATCGAGGTCCGCGGCACGTTCCTCCCGCGGGAGAGCGGCGAGCACGCCTTCGGCACCCGGGGGCTGGGCGCCTTCAGCCTCGCGGTCGACGGGCGGACCCTGTGGGAGGGCGTCCAGGAGATGGGCAACGAGGCCGACCCCTTCGAGGCCTTCTTCGGCGCCCCCAACGAGCGCGCCCGCGTCGCCGTCACCGAGGGCCGGCCCGTCGAGGTGTCGCTGACCTACCAGGTCCCCGACGTGACCGCGCTGCCGCTCAAGGCGATCATGTTCTCGCTGCTCCACCTCGGCCCGCGGCGCGACGCCGACGAGCTGATCGCCGAGGCCGTGGCGGCCGCCCGCGCCGCCGACACCGCCGTCGTGGTCGTCGCCACCACCGAGCGCGTGGAGTCCGAGGGCTTCGACCGGCAGGACCTCGCCCTCCCGGGCCGCCAGGACGACCTGGTGCGGGCCGTCGCCGCCGTCAACCCGAACACCGTGGTCGTCGTCAACGCCGGCTCCCCGGTGGAGCTCCCGTGGCGCGAGGAGGTCGCCGCCGTGCTGCTGGCCTGGTTCCCCGGGCAGGAGGGCGGGGCCGCGCTGGCCGACGTGCTCCTCGGCGACGCGGAGCCCGGCGGGCGGCTGCCCACCACGTGGCCCGCCCGGTTCGCGGACGCGCCCGTCACCGAGGTGGTCCCCACCGAGGGGCGCCTGGAGTACGGCGAGGGGCTGTTCATCGGCTACCGGGCCTACGAGAAGCACGGCGTGGCCCCGGCGTTCCCCTTCGGGCACGGCCTCGGCTACACCGACTGGACGTACGAGTCCCTGGAGGCCACCCCCGACACGGTCCGGGTCCGCCTCACCAACACCGGTGCCCGGCCCGGCCGCGAGGTCGTCCAGGTCTACCTCGCCCCCCTCGGCGACGACACCGTCGAGCGCCCGGCGAGCTGGCTGGCGGCCTTCACGGGCGTCACGGCCGGCCCCGGCGAGACCGTCGAGGCCGTGATCGCCCTGCCCGCCCGGGCCTTCGAGATCTGGGACCAGGAGACCTCCGGCTGGCAGCGGATCGGCGGCGCCTACGAGGTCCGCGCGAGCCACGCGCACGGTGACGCGCGGCTGACGGCCACGCTCGACATCGCGTAACACACCGTAACCATCGGAAATGGCCGGAAATCACCCCTGAAACACCCCTGAAAGCCGGTCCGGGGGCGAGACCTGACTCTCGCCCCCGGACCCTCCGTGCACACCGGCGTCAACGCGGCGGTTCGGCGGCCGTCACCTGGCGGTGCGCCAGTTCCGCCAGCCGTGCCTGCCCGTCCTTGCCCGGATGGAACCAGTCCCAGCGGCTCAACTGGTCCGCCGCGAAGGGGTACTGGAACACCGCCCCGCCGTCGTAGCGGCACAGGTCGTCCTTCGCGCAGACCTCGCGCAGCACCTCGTTGTACTCGACCACCCGCGCCCGCACCTGCTCGCGCCGGGCCGTCGCCCCCGTCGCCGCCGACAGCGGATCGGCGAGCATCGACTGGCAGATCCCCAGCTTCCAGACCTGCCGCACCATCGGGAGGTCCTTGCCCTGTTCCCACAGCCGTTGGAGGTCCGGCACGCTGGAGACGTACACCTGGGAGGTGGGGGACGCGGCTCGGAGCCCCGCGAGGGCCTTCTCGAATCCGTCCCGGAACTCCGCCACCGGCGTCATCGACGAAGCCGTGGGCCGGCAGGCGTCGTTCGAGCCCACCATGACCGTGACCAGGCCGGGCTTGTGCGCGGCGGCCCCCGCCAGCTGCCCCGGCAGGTCCGCCATCCGGGCTCCGGTCACCGCGTAGTTCCAGCTGCGGGTGGGCACCTCGGCGTCCCCGAGCAGCCGGGCGGCGAGGGAGCGGACCGCGGGGTCGTTCCCGGTGGCCCAGGACACCTCGGGGCAGTCGGCCAGCACCGAACAGGCGTCGAAACCACGTGTGATGGAGTCGCCCACGGCCGCGACCGAGGCCGGTGCCGTGTTCCAGCGGGGAGCGGCCTGCCCGCCGCGCTCGCCCTCGTCGCCCGACCCGCCCGAACTGCACCCCGTCGCCGCGCCGGCCAGCAGCACGGTCGCCGCGCCCGCCCCGGCGAGGATCCGGCGCGCGCGGGGGCGCGGAACGGTGGTGCGCATGGGAAGGGCTCCTCCTTGTCGTCCCCGCGTCGTTCGGGGGGTCCTGCTGAGTGAAAGCTCTGTGTTTACGGGTCTCGGAGCGACCGTACGTCACACCATGACCCCCGGCGCACGGTAGCTTTTTCCCGTGGCGTTTCGGCCGCAGGTCCCGTTGCGCAATGTCAAATAATTTCCGTTACATTACATCACGTCACATACTGTCCGTTTTCTGGAGTTTATTCCCGACCTCGTCCACCACTGGAGGTCCCGGTGACGACACGTGGAGTTCTGTACGTGCATTCCGCACCGCGCGCGCTCTGCCCGCATGTGGAATGGGCTGTTGCGGGCGTGCTCGGGGTGCGGGTGAACCTCGACTGGATCAGGCAGCCCGCCTCCCCGGGCACCTGGAGAGCCGAGTTCTCCTGGCAGGCCGAAGCGGGCACCGCCTCGAAACTCGCCTCCGCGCTGCGCGGCTGGCGCCTGCTGCGCTTCGAGGTGACCGCGGAGCCCTGTCCGAACGCCGAGGGCGAGCGCTACAGCTCCACCCCGGAGCTCGGCATCTTCCACGCCGTCACCGGCATCCACGGCGACATCCTGATCCCGGAGGACCGGCTGCGCGCCGCCCTCGCCCGGTCCGCGCGCGGTGAGACCGACCTGGAAGCGGAGATCGCCAAACTGCTCGGCAAGCCCTGGGACGACGAACTGGAGCCCTTCCGCTACGCCGGCGAGGGCGCACCCGTCCGCTGGCTCCACCAGGTGGTCTGAGCCCCCTTTTGCGCCTCAACCGGCGCCGCTCTCGCGGAGCCGGCTGCTCGCCGTCGGGGTTCCTCAATTGATGGTTGCGGTGTTCGTGGGTTCGGACACCGCAACCGATACGCGGAAGGCCCACCCGGAGCCGGGTGGGCCTTCCGCGCGGAGCGGGGATCAGACAGAGCGGAACGCGAGCGTCACGTTGTGGCCGCCGAAGCCGAAGGAGTTGTTGATCGCGGAGATCGGGCCGTCGGCCGGCAGCTTGCGGGGCTCGCCGCGCACGATGTCCGCGTCGATGTCCTCGTCGAGCTCGTCGACGTTGATCGTCGGCGGGGCCAGCCGGTTGTAGAGCGCCAGCACGGTCGCGACGGTCTCGATGCCGCCCGCGCCACCCAGCAGGTGACCGGTCATCGACTTCGTCGCGGAGATCGCGATGTGGTCGAGGTCGTCGCCCAGCACCTTGCGCAGGGCCTTCAGCTCGGCCGTGTCGCCCTGCGGGGTCGACGTGGCGTGCGCGTTCAGGTGGACCAGCTCGGCCGGGTCGAGACCCGTGTTGTCGAGCAGGTTCTGCACCGCGGCCGCGACACCGCGGCCGGTCGGCTCCGGCTGCGCGATGTGGTGGCTGTCCGCGGACAGACCCTGGCCCAGCACCTCGCAGTAGACCCGGGCGCCGCGCGCGGCGGCGTGCTCGGCGGACTCCAGGATGACGACGCCCGCGCCCTCGCCCAGTACGAAGCCGTCGCGGCCCTTGTCGTACGGACGGGAGGCCTGCTCGGGGTTCTCGTTGTTCTTGGACATCGCCATCATGTTGGCGAACGCGGCGATCGGCAGCGGGTGGATCGCCGCCTCGGTGCCGCCCGCGACGACCACGTCGGCCCGGCCGGTACGGATCATCTCGACGGCGTAGCCGATGGCCTCGGCCCCGGAGGCGCAGGCGCTGACCGGAGTGTGCACGCCCGCCTGGGCGTTGACCTCCAGGCCGACGTTGGCCGACGGGCCGTTCGGCATGAGCATGGGGACGGTGTGCGGGGAGACCCGGCGCACACCCCTTTCCTTCAGTACGTCGTACTGGTCGAGCAGCGTGGTGACACCGCCGATACCGGAGGCGATCACGGTGCCCAGGCGCTCGGGCGCGATCTGGGCGTCGTCGCCGGCCGGGGCGGTGTAGCCGGCGTCGGCCCACGCCTCGCGCGCCGCGATGACGGCGAACTGCGCCGAGCGGTCGAGCTTGCGGGCCAGCGGCCGGGGCAGGACCTCGCTCGGGTCCACGGCGGCACGGGCGGCGATGCGTACCGGGAGTTCGGCGAAGCGCTCGCCCTCCAGGGGCGTCACGCCGGAACGGCCGGCAAGCAGACCTTCCCAGGTCGAAGCGCTGTCGCCACCCAGCGGAGTGGTTGCGCCGATACCGGTGACGACCACGGTGCGATTGGTCGGGCTCACAGGAATTCTTTCTCCACGTCTCAGGGGGTGCTGAATTGTCACGGCGCCACCGCCAGGTGGCGACAAACGCTCGTCAGGCTCAGGCCTGGTTCTTCAGGATGTAGCTCGCGGCGTCGCCGACGGTCTTGAGGTTCTTGACGTCCTCGTCCGGGATCTTGACCTCGAAGCGCTCTTCGGCGGCGACGACGACCTCGACCATGGACAGCGAGTCGACGTCCAGGTCGTCGGTGAAGGACTTGTCGATCTCGACGTCCTCGACCGGGATGCCCGCGATCTCGTTGACGATCTCCGCGAGACCCGCGACGATCTCTTCCTGCGTGGCGGCCATGTGGCGCTCCTTCTCTGGGTAACCGGGTAAAAACAGACCGGGATGTGGATCCCGGCCCTAGGGGAGGGTAACGACCGTCGCGGCGTAGACGAGTCCCGCCCCGAAGCCGATGACGAGCGCGGTGTCGCCGCTCTTCGCCGCTCCGGTCGCCAGGAGCCGCTCCATAGCGAGCGGAATCGAGGCGGCCGAGGTGTTGCCGGTGGTCTCCACGTCACGGGCGACCGTGACGTGCTCCGGCAGCTTCAGAGTCTTCACCATCGAGTCGATGATCCGCATGTTCGCCTGGTGCGGAATGAAGACGTCCAGGTCGTCGGCGGTGATCCCGGCGGCGTCGAGCGCCTGCTGGGCCACCTTGGCCATCTCGAAGACGGCCCAGCGGAAGACCGCCTGACCCTCCTGCGTGATGGCCGGGAACTTCTCGGCGGTGTCCTTGGTGCGGAACTCGTCCCACGGCACGGTCTGCTTGATCGTTTCGGACTTGTCGCCCTCCGAACCCCACACCGTGGGGCCGATGGCCGGCTCGGCCGAGGGGCCGACGACCACGGCGCCGGCGCCGTCGCCGAACAGGAAGGCCGTCGCGCGGTCCTCCAGGTCCGTCAGGTCCGAGAGCCGCTCCACGCCGATGACGAGGACGTACTCCGCCGACCCCTCCACCACCATGCCCTTGGCCAGGGTCAGGCCGTAGCCGAAACCGGCACAGCCCGCGGAGATGTCGAAGGCGGCGGGCTTGACCGCGCCGATCCGGTGCGCGATCTCGGTCGCGACGGCCGGAGTCTGCTTGAAGTGCGAGACCGTCGAGACGATCACGGCACCGATCTGCTCGGGGGCGACACCGGCATCGGCCAGCGCCTTCCCCGAGGCCTCCACCGACATCGCGGCGACCGTCTCCTCGGGCGAGGCCCAGTGGCGGGTCGCGATGCCCGAGCGGGAGCGGATCCACTCGTCGGAGGAGTCGATGGTCTCGAGGATGACCTCGTTGGGCACCACGCGGATCGGGCGGTAGCCGCCGACCCCGAGGATGCGGGCGTACGGGGAGCCCTTGGCCGGCTTGATCTTGGACATGCTGTGTGGGCTCCTTCTCTCAGGCCGTCAGGTCGGCGACGAGCGCCGCGGCCTTGTCGAGATCGTCCGGGGTCTTCAGCGCCACGCTGGGTACGCCCTTCAGCGCGCGCTTGGCCAGACCCGTCAGGGTGCCACCGGGGCAGAGCTCGATGATCCCCGTGACGCCCAGTTCGGCGAACGTCTCCATGCACAGGTCCCAGCGGACCGGGTTCGCGACCTGGCCGACCAGGCGGGCGACGACGTCGGCGCCCGTGGTGACGACAAGGCCGTCCTTGTTCGAGACGTACTTCAGCACCGGGTCAGCCGGGGAGAGGGCCTCGGCGGCCTTCTCCAGCGTGGCCACCGCGGGGGCCATGTGGTGCGTGTGGAAGGCGCCCGCGACCTTGAGGGCGACGACCTTCATGGAGCCTTCGGGCTTCTCGGCCTGCAGGGCTTCGATCTGCTCCATCGTGCCGGCGGCCACGATCTGGCCCGCACCGTTGATGTTGGCCGGGGTCAGACCCAGCTTCTCCAGGTGCGCGACGACCACGTCGAGCTCACCGCCGAGGACGGCGGCCATGCCGGTCTCGGTGACGGCGGCGGCCTCGGCCATGCCGAGACCGCGGGTCCGGACGAACGACAGCGCGTCGGCCTCGGACAGGACGCCGGCGTAGGCGGCGGCGGTGATCTCACCGACGCTGTGGCCCGCGACGGCACCGAAGGTCAGGGAAGCGGGCAGCGCCGAGGCGGACAGCAGGCCCGCGGCGACCAGCAGGGGCTGGGCCACGGCCGTGTCGCGGATCTCTTCGGCGTCAGCGTTCGTGCCGTAGTGGGCAAGGTCCAGCCCGATGGCGTCCGACCAGGCGGCGACGCGGTCAGCGGCACCGGGGAGGTCGAGCCAGGGAGTCAGGAAGCCGGGCGTCTGAGCGCCTTGGCCGGGAGCGACGAGTACGAGCACCCTCACACTCTCTCTTGTGGATGGTCCCTGCCGCCCGTGGGGACAGGGACGAAGAACCGTCGGGGTAATTGTTGATGTCCGACAAAAGTCTAGGACTGGAGATCGCCGTCGGCCAGACGCCCCAGAATCAGGGCGATTCGCAGGGTGAACGCGGAGCGGACATCCGAAGGCGACCACCCGGTGACGTCGGTCACACGTCGCAGCCGGTAGCGCACCGTATTGGGGTGCACGAACAGCATCCGCGCCGCCCCTTCGAGGCTGCTCGCCTGCTCCAGGTAGACGCTCAGCGTCTCCAGCAGCGCCGACCCGGCCTCCTCCAGCGGTCTGTAGATCTCCTCCACCAGCTGTTCCCTGGCAGCGGGATCGGAGGCGATCGCGCGTTCCGGCAGGAGATCGTCCGCCAGGACCGGCCGCGGAGCATCCTGCCACGCCGTACAGGCCTTCAGCCCGGCCGCCGCGGCCTGCGCCGACTTCGTCGCGTTCAGCAGGTCGGACACCACGGGGCCGGCCACCACCGGACCGGCCGCGAACGGCCCGATCAGCGACTTCGCCACCTGCATCGGGTTGTCGCTGCCGCCCGCGATGACGACCAGCCGGTCACCGAGCACCCCGGTGAGGACCTGCAGCTTGTGGTGGCGGGCCGCGCGACGGATCGCCTCCACCGTCAGCTCGCTGTCCCCCTCCGGCGCGGTGCCGAGCACCACGCACACGTGCTCGGGGGAGTTCCAGCCCAGCGCCGCGGCCCGGGACAGCGCACCCTCGTCGGCCTCGCCGGACAGCACCGCGTTGACGACCAGGGACTCCAGCCGGGCGTCCCACGCCCCCCGCGCCTCGGCGGCCTGCGCGTACACCTGGGCCGTCGCGAAGGCGATCTCCCGGGCGTACACGAGCAGCGCCTCGCGCAGGATCTGCTCGTCGCCCGGCGCCGCCACCTCCTCGATCGCGGTCTCCATGACCTCGATCGTGGTGCGGACCATCTCGACGGTCTGGCGCAGGGTGATCGCCCGGGTCAGCTCGCGCGGAGCCGTCCCGAACACGTCGGTCGAGATCGCCTGTGGGGTCTCCGGGTGCCGGAACCACTCGGTGAACGCGGCGATGCCGGCCTGCGCGACCAGGCCGATCCACGACCGGTTCTCGGGTGGCATCGCCCGGTACCACGGCAGGGTCTCGTCCATGCGCGCGATCGCGTTGGCGGCGAGCCGGCCGGAGGACTTCTCCAGCCGGCGCAGCGTCGCGGTGTGCGGATGGGCGGGAGCGGGATGCGCGGCGTGTGTGGCGGGCGAATGCTCACGTTCGGGTTGAGGCACGTGACAAGACTGCCTTATCGGGACGGGTGCGCGGAGTCCGGTCCCGTCCCGTGGCCACGGCCCCGCCCGTGATCGGGTCTACCGTGGCCCCCATGATTGATGTACGCCGCGGCGCCGACCGGTACGAGGGCGGGGACCCGGCCGCCGGGATCACCACCCGACACGCCTTCTCCTTCGGCTCGTTCTACGACCCGGACAACCTGCGCTTCGGCCCCGTCCTGGCCTGCAACGAGGAGGTCCTCGCGGCGGGCGCCGGATTCGACGAGCACCCGCACAGTCACACCGAGATCGTGACCTGGGTCGTCGAGGGCGAGCTCACCCACCAGGACAGCACCGGCGAGAAGGGCCTGGTCCGGGCCGGGGACGTACAGCGGCTCAGCGCCGGATCCGGCGCGCGGCACGTGGAGCGCAACGACGGCGACGGGCGGCTGCGCTTCGTGCAGATGTGGCTCGCCCCCCTCGCCGCGGGCGGCGAACCCTCGTACGAGGTGGTCCGCGGCATCGCCGACGGGACGCCCTACGAGGTCCCCGCGGCCGGCGCCGTACTGCACGTGCGGCGGCCCGGCGCGGGCGAGCGGGTGGCCGTACCGGCGGCGGAACGGGTGTACCTGCACGTGGTGCGCGGGGACCTGCGCCTGGACGGGGAGGAGCTGGGCCCCGGGGACTCGGTGCGGATCACCGCCGAGCGGGACCTGGAGATCACCGCCGGGTCCCCGGGGGAACTGCTGATCTGGGAACTGCCCTAGTTCGAGCGCAGTTCGGCCAGGACCGCGTCCGTGAACGGGGTCCAGGCGGCCACGGCCCACGGGCCGAAGGCGCGGTCCGCCAGCGCCACGCACGCGGCGCGCGCGTCCGGGTCCACCCACAGGAAGGTGCCGGCCTGACCGAAATGGCCGAACGTGCGGGGCGAGGAGGTCAGGCCCGTCCAGTGCGGGGACTTGCTGTCGCGGATCTCCATGCCGAGGCCCCAGTCGTTGGGGGACTGGTGTCCGTAACCCGGCAGGACGCCCTTGAGCCCGGGGTGCACGACGGAGGTGGCCGCGGCGACCGTACGCACGTCGAGCAGCCGGGGCGCCTGCAGCTCGGCGGCGAAGCGCACCAGGTCGGACACGGTGGAGACGCCGTCCTTGGCCGGCGAGCCCTCCAGGGTGGTCCGCGTCATGCCCAGCGGCTCGAAGACCGCCTGGTGCACGTACTCCGCGAAGGGGATGCCGGTGGCCTTGGCGATGTGGTCGCCGAGCACCTCGAAACCGGCGTTGGAGTACAGCCGGCGCTCGCCGGGCGGGGCCGACACCCGGTGCTCGTCGAAGGCCAGGCCGCTGGTGTGCGCGAGCAGGTGACGGACCGTCGACCCCTCGGGGCCGGCCGGCTCGTCCAGCTCGATCGCGCCCTCCTCGTGCGCGACGAGGGCGGCGTACGCGGCGAGCGGTTTGGTCACGGAGGCCAGCGCGAAACGGTGGTCGACGGGCCCGTGGGCGCCGGCGAGGCTCCCGTCGGCGCGTACGACGGCCGCCGCGGCCGTGTCCACCGGCCAGGTGTCGATGATCCGCAGGCTTTCCATGCCGTTGACGGCCTCCATGCTCTCCATGCGGCCGAGCCTACTTGCTTGGAGTGCACTCCAGGGTTTTAGCGTGGAGCCATGAGCCAGAGCCTGACGCAGACGCGGTACACGATCAGCGAGGTCGAGGCGCGGACCGGTCTGACCCAGCACACCCTGCGCTGGTACGAGCGGATCGGCCTCATGCCGCACGTGGACCGCTCCCACTCGGGACAGCGGCGCTTCACCGACAAGGACCTCGACTGGCTGGCCTTCGTGGGCAAGCTGCGGACCACGGGGATGTCGGTGGCGGACATGGTCCGGTACGCCGAACTGGTCCGCGAGGGCGGGCACACCGTCGGGGAGCGCCGCGAGCTGCTGGAGCGGACCCGGCACGAGGTGCGGGCACGCATCTCGGAGCTCACGGACGCGCTGGCCGTACTGGACTACAAGATCGGCATCTACTCGGGGAAGGCACAGCCATGACGGAAGCCACGAAGATCGACCAGGCCGAGCTCGGCAAGGGCGGCCCGCTGGTCGGCGTCCAGGGCCTCGGCTGCATGGGCATGAGCGAGTTCTACGGGGACACCGACGAGGTGGCCGCCCGCGAGACCCTCGACGCGGCGCTGGCCGCCGGGGTCACCCTCTTCGACACCGCGGACGTGTACGGGCGGGGGCGCAACGAGGAGTTCCTCGCCCCGTTCGTGGCCGCGCACCGCGAGGAGATCACCCTGGCGACGAAGTTCGCCATAGAGCGCACCGACGACCCCGCCTACCGGGGCGTGCGCAACGACCGCGCGTACATCCGCCGGGCCGTCGAGGACAGCCTGCGCCGCCTCGGCACGGACGTCATCGACCTCTACTACATGCACCGGCGCGACCCCGCCGTGCCGTTCGCCGAGTCGGTCGGCGCCATGGCGGAGCTGGTGCGGGAGGGGAAGGTGCGCCACCTCGGGCTCAGCGAGGTCACCGGCGCCGAACTGCGCGAGGCGCACGCCGTGCACCCGGTCACGGCGCTCCAGTCGGAGTGGTCGCTGTTCAGCCGGGGCGTGGAGCGCAGTGCGGTGGGCGCGGCGGCGGAGCTGGGTGTGGCGCTGGTGCCGTACTCCCCGCTGGGCCGGGGCTTCCTGACCGGGTCCTTCGCGGACGCCACCGCGGAGCTGTCGCAGGACGACTTCCGCCGCCACCAGCCGCGGTTCACCGGCGAGAACGCGAAGACGAACGCGGCGCTGCTGGCCCCGGTCCGGGAGATCGCCGAGGAGCTGGGGGCGACCCCGGCGCAGATCGCCCTGGCCTGGGTGCAGCAGCGGGCGGCGGTGCACGCGTTGACCGTGGTCCCCATCCCGGGCACCCGCAAGCCGGGCCGCCTGCGCGAGAACACCGCCGCCACCCGGATCACGCTCACGCCGGCGCAGCTGGCCCGCCTGGAGCCCATCGCCGCCCAGGTCGCGGGCGACCGCTACCCGGACATGAGCGCGACCTCGGAAGCCCGCGAGGCCTAGCCGCCCCCGGCCGCCGCCCGCGGTCAGCGGTGCCGGGTGCGCAGGACAGCGAAGGCGGCCCAGAGGGCGAGGGCGGCCAGGACCAGGACCACCGCCGACCACCGGCGTGGCGGGGGTGCGCACGGGCAGTCCCCGCTGTCCGGCGCGTTGGAGCGGCAGGTTCCTACGCCCGGAAGCGGTCCAGCAGGGCCACGTACTCGGCGTCCGTGAGGAGTCCGGCGCTGTGCAGTTCGTCCAGGTGCCGCAGGCGCTCGCCGCCGGTGCGCGCCGCCGGGACGGAGCTCACGGCGGCGACCCGGGCGCGGCCGCGCACCGCGGCCAGGACGGCGGCCGCGAACGGCAGCGACTCGTGCACCGCCCCGTAGCCCACGCCGAAGACGACCGCCGTCAGGTCGTGGTCCGGGCGCGGATCGCAGGGCGTGTCCCGTACGAGGAGCCGCAGGTGGCCGCCCGGACCCTCCGGGGAGCACCACTCGACGCCGGTGAGGGAGGACAGCGGGACGTGCTGGTCGCCCGCCTTCCACTTGGTGCTGGTGGCACCCGTGCGGGACCAGTGGAAGGTGACCGCCGAGCCGTCGAAGCCCACCCGGGCGTCGAACGCCTTCAGATGGACCGGCGGCGGCGGTACGTCGACCAGGAAGCGGTCGGCCGGCTCGCCGGCGTCCGGCCCCAGGCGGGAGCGCAGGGCCTCCGCGAACGCGGCAGCGTGCGGCGCCCGGTCGCCCGGCAGCACCAGCCGGTACGGGTCGCAGTTCTCCTTCAGCTGCCCGGCTGCGGCCTCCATCAGCGGATCCGCGCCCGGCCGCGGCACGGCGCGCAGCACCACCGTGTCCCGCTTCCCGGCGCTCACGGTCACCTCGGAGACCGCTTCGAGGGGGATCCGGCGCGCGCCGAGGGCGTGCAGGAGTCTCGGCACTCTCGGCGTTCTGATCCCCCGTGCGAAGCGGATGAGCACCGAGTCCGAGTCGAACTCCCAGACGGCATGATTTCCGGCCAGTACGTCACCCATGCGGCACATCGTAAAGGGCGGCGCCCCCGCGCGTCCCCCCTCGGTGCGGAGCCCGTTTTCCGCCCCTCTACGCGCGTCAGTCCGTCTCTGTCCCGGAAATTCCACGCCTGCAGGCGTCGTCCCCGCTCGCGCAGACAACGGAACCGAACGCGCCGGTTCCGATCTTGGCGAAGTTCTCCACCGAGTCCGTTCCTGGCGCGAAATAGCCGGTGTGGGTCTTGGCCCGCGCCGAGGACAGCAGTCGCGCCCCGAACTCCGGGGACACCGGATCGGCGCCGTGACCCACCCCGCCCACCTCCAGGTGCGGCACGTCCGCGATCCAGTCGCCCTCGTCCCGCGTCGCCCAGACCCGCGCCGAGGTGCGCAGCCCCTCGACGTTTTCCGCGCGCATCCCGGGGCTGCCCGCCACCACCACGTCCGTCACCCGCTCCGGCAGCTCGTGCGCGGCGACCCCGCACACCACCGATCCGTAGCTGTGGCAGAACAGCGCCACGCCCGAGTCCCCGGGCAGGGAGGTGGTCAGCGCCTTCAGCCGGACCGCGCCGTCGACGGCCATGCGGCCCGTCGCGGCGTCCATGCCGACCCCGGTGGGCGCGGTGTAGCCGGCCCAGGCGATGACCGCCGTCCGGCCGCCCGGCGCGGCCGCGCGCTGGCTCGCGTACAGGGACTCGGCCATGCCGACGGGGGAGGTCAGGCGGCGCTGGGTGCGCTCGAAGGTGAGGGCGTCGGTGTCCACACCGGGCACGATCACCGAGACCCGGCGGGCCCGGTCGAGGTCACCGAAGACCTCGGCCACGCGCCCGCCGCCGCTGGGATCGAAGGTGAGGATCTGCCGGCCGGGGCCGGCGAGCGAGGCGAAGCGGTGGGAGCGGCGGCCGGCCTCCGCCCGGTCGGCCGGGGTCAGGGCCACGTCGCGGCTGCGGGCCTCCTCGACCCGGCGGGCCTGCTCCAGGCCGTGCAGGTTCGCCCGGTAGCGGGTGGCGGCGGGGGCCCCGTCGAGATTGCCCACGACGAAGGGGTAGCCGTCGGCGAGCCGGGCCCGCTGGGCCCCGTCCAGGCCGGCGAAGAAGCGGGCCACCGTCCGCACGGGGGCGTCGGCGGGCGGCACCGGACGGCCGTCGATCCTGGCCTTGGCCCAGGCCTGGAGCGCGGCGGCCCGCAGCGGGGTGCCCCCCTCCGGCCGGTGAACGGCTGTCCAGCCGGTGGTCGCCAGCATGATGAAGACCACCGCCAGCGCGAGCAGGGCGCGCAGGGCGGCAGGGCGCGGGTCGGCGCCGGGAACGGGGGAGTGGGCGAGGCCGGACAGATTCACTGGGACCAGCGTAGGAGACCCCCACCGGCCGTGGCGCCCCGGGTGACAGGACTCACGGCCAAGCGTGGGACCCCTTACGGAACGCGGGTGATCCGCTACAACTCCCCGGAGTGTCCTGCCGATCAGGCCTCCGCCGTGTGCATGCGCCAGCTCGCCGCCAGGGACGGGCCGATGCGGTCGAGGTAGGTCTCCGTCAGCCGCCGGATCGCGGCCACGCTGGTGTCCTCGCCCTGCCCCCAGAGCCGTCCGGTGACCCGCAGCACACCGCAGAACGCAGCGACGGCCACCCGCGGCCGCGGATCGGCGTCCACGTCCAGGCCCTCGCGGGCGGCGATCAGCCGGGAGATCCGTTCCTCCAGCTCGGTGGAGCGCCGCAGGTGCACGGCGAGCAGGGCCGGGGTGCACTCGATCAGCCGATAACTGCGCATGTAGAGGTCGACGGGGACCACGTCGGCAAGGGCCTCCTCGACGGTGTCCCAGGCGGCGAGCGCCGCGCCGCGCATGGCCTCGAGGGGGCCCTCGGCGGCCGGCCGGGCGTGCAGGGAGGCGACGAAGTGCGCCTCCGTCAGATCCTGGACGGCGAAGACGACCTCTTCCTTGTTGGCGAAGTAGCGGAAGAAGGTGCGCTGGGACACGTTCACGGCGTCGGTGATCTCGTCGACGGTGGTGCGCTCGTACCCCTGCGAGAGGAAGAGCAGGAGCGCGGCGCGCAGCAGGGCGTCCCGGGTGCGGCGCTTCTTGCGCTCGCGCAGTCCGGGCACCGGCGCGGCCGGCGCCGACCGCTCGTCGATCATCACTCCGGGGCTCCCTTCCGACGCCGAGTGGGCGGTCAGAGTACCTGTGACGGGCGGGGCGGCGGCCGTCGCGTTAAGCCGTTTGCGAAGGGCCTGCCGCCCTCCCGGGCCGGGCTGCGCGAGCGGCCGCGCATGACACGTTCGGGTCGGCCGCCGCCGGGGTGCCCGACCGCGCAGAGGCGGGCGCGGGCCCGCGCCGACGGCCTCCGGAAGTGTCAACTCCGTACGTACGAAGGCCCCACCGGACGGTTCCGGCGAGGCCGTCGCCTATCCGGGTGGACCCGCCCGCGGCCCCTTCCGCCCGCCCGTCACCGCAGGTCAGCGTGGTGTCGTCGAGGCCCCGGAAACGGTCCGGGCGCCCGCCGTCAACAAGGAGTTGACCCGTCATGCGTACGTGTGGAACCACGCGCGTCACCACCGTCCTCGCCGCGACCGTCCTGGCCCTGACCGCCCTCATCCCGAGTACGGCCACCACGGCCCAGGCCGCGGGCCCGCCGGCCCTCGGGGCCTGCGCGACGGGGCAGCTGTGCCTGTGGGCGAAACCGGAGTTCAAGGGCACCAAGCGGACCCACGAGCTGAGCACCCTGGACGTCAACAGCTGCACCGCGCTGCCCGCCGGCACCAGCGCCCAGTCGCTCACCAACCGCACCGGGCGGCCGGTGACCACGTACCAGTCGGCGGAGTGCGCGGAGACCGGCGAGTTCCAGACCTACCCGGGCGACGGGGTCTGGCTGCCCCAGTCGCCTTACCAGGTGCGGGCGTTCAAGGTGTGGGAGAGGTAGCTTCCCGCGGCGCCGGGGCGTTCGGCAGGCCGGGGCCGGGGCCGGGGCCGGGGCCGGGGCCAGGTCCGGGTCAGGGCGCGGGTGCGGCTGCGGCTGCGTCCTCGGGTGCGGCCGCGTGCGCGGGCAGGGCCGTGTCCCCGGCCGCGACCCCGCTCGCGGCCGCCGCGCCGCCCAGCCGGGCGACCTCGCCGCGCAGCGCCCGTACCTCCTCGCGCAGTTCCCGCAGGGCCGCCAGCTGCAGCCGCTCCGCCTGGTCGTCGCGCTCGAAACGGGAGATGAACCAGGCGGCGATGTTGGCGGTCACCACACCGAGCAGGGCGATCCCCGACAGCATCAGGCCCACGGCCAGGACCCGGCCCAGGCCGGTGGTGGGCGAGTGGTCCCCGTACCCGACCGTCGTCATCGTGGTGAAGGACCACCACACGGCGTCGCCCAGGTTCTTGATGTTCCCGTCCGGGGCGTCCCGCTCCACGCTCAGCACCGCGAGCGAGCCGAACATCAGCAGCCCCACGACCGCCCCGGCCACGTACGTCGTCAGCTGGATCTGCGGGGCCATCCGGGCCCGCCGGCCCACCAGCATCAACGTGGCGACCAGCCGCAGCAGCCGCAGCGGCTGTACGAGCGGCAGCACCACCGCGGCCAGGTCCAGCCAGTGCGTCCGGACGAAGTGCCGCCGGGACGCCGAGAGGCCCAGCCGCACCACGTAGTCCAGGGCGAAGGCGCCCCACACCAGCCACTCCACGGAGGTGCAGGCCCGGTGCACCTCCGCGGTCGCGTCGGGGGCCACGATCGGCACGGCGTACGCCACGGCGAAGGCCAGGGCGAGCACGAGCAGCGGGGTCTGGCTCCGCCGCTCCCACACCTGCTGACGGGAGGGTTCCTTCATACGGAGCATCGTAGGCAACGCATAAAGAAGCGCGGGCCCCAGTCGGGGCCGGGACCCGCGCCGATCCGCACGCTGTGCGCAGGAGGCGGGGCGGACCGGGCACAGCCCGCCCGCCCTCACCCCGCCGAGCCCGCCGCGGGCGTCAGGCGTCCCCGCCCGCCGCGCCCGGGTCGGCCGCCGCCACGTCCAGCAGCTGGTACCGGTCCACGGCCTGCTTCAGCACCGAACGGTCGACCTGACCGGTCTTCGCGAGCTCGGTGAGCGTCGCCAGGACCACCGACTGCGCGTCGATGTGGAAGAAGCGCCGGGCCGCACCGCGCGTGTCCGCGAAGCCGAAACCGTCAGCGCCCAGCGAGGTGTACGGGCCGGGCACCCACCGCGAGATCTGGTCCGGGACCGACCGCATCCAGTCCGAGACCGCCACGAACGGCCCCTCCGCACCCGACAGCTTCCGCGTCACGTACGGAACGCGCTGCTCCTCCTCCGGGTGGAGCAGATTGTGCTCCTCCACCTCGACGGCCTCGCGGCGCAGCTCGTTCCAGGAGGTCGCCGACCAGACGTCCGCCCGGACGTTCCACTCCGCGGCCAGGATCCGCTGCGCCTCCAGCGCCCACGGCACCGCCACGCCCGAGGCCATGAGCTGCGCCCCGACGATGCCCGACGTGCCCCGGGACACCCGGTGGATGCCCTTGAGGATGCCGTCCACGTCGACGTCCGCCGGCTCGGCCGGGTGCTGGATCGGCTCGTTGTAGACGGTCAGGTAGTAGAAGACGTCCTCCGCCTCCGGCCCGTACATGCGCCGCAGACCGTCCTTGACGATGTGCGCGATCTCGTAGCCGTACGCCGGGTCGTACGCCACGCAGCCCGGGTTCGTCGAGGCCAGCAGCTGGGAGTGGCCGTCGGCGTGCTGGAGGCCCTCACCCGTCAGAGTGGTCCGTCCGGCGGTCGCGCCGAGGACGAAACCGCGCGCCAGCTGGTCGGCCATCTGCCAGAACTGGTCACCGGTGCGCTGGAAACCGAACATCGAGTAGAAGACGTAGACCGGGATCAGCGGCTCGCCGTGCGTCGCGTACGCCGAACCCGCGGCGATCAGCGAGGCCGTGCAGCCCGCCTCCGAGATGCCGTCGTGCAGCATCTGCCCGGTCGGCGACTCCTTGTAAGCGAGCAGCAGGTCGCGGTCGACCGCCTCGTACTGCTGGCCCAGCGGGTTGTAGATCTTGGCGCTCGGGAAGAAGGCGTCCATGCCGAAGGTGCGGTACTCGTCGGGCGCGATCAGCACGAACCGCTTGCCGATCTCCTTGTCCCGCATCAGGTCCTTCAGGATGCGGACGAACGCCATCGTGGTCGCGATCGACTGCTGGCCCGAACCCTTCCTGGCGGCCGCGTACGTCGCGTCGCCCGGCAGCTGCAGCGGCTTGGCGCGCACCACACGGGTCGGCACGTAGCCGCCCAGCGAGCTGCGCTGGTCGTGCATGTACTGGATCTCGGGGGAGTTGCGGCCCGGGTGGTAGTACGGCGGCGCCCCGCCCTCCAGCTGCTGGTCGGTGATCGGGATGCGCAGGCGGTCGCGGAAGCGCTTGAGGTCGTCGACCGTCAGCTTCTTCATCTGGTGCGTCGCGTTGCGGCCCTCGAAGTTCGGACCGAGCGTCCAGCCCTTGACCGTCTGCGCCAGGATCACCGTCGGCTGGCCCTTGTGCGCCTTGGCCGCCGCGTACGCCGCGTACACCTTCTTGTGGTCGTGCCCACCGCGGCCCAGGTGCTGGATCTGATAATCGGTCATGTTCTCGACCATCGCGCGCAGCCGCTGGTCGCCGCCGAAGAAATGCTCGCGGATGTACGCGCCCGACTCCGTGGCGTACGTCTGGAACTGCCCGTCCGGCGTCGAGTTCATCTTGTTGACCAGGATGCCGTCGCGGTCCTGGGCCAGCAGCGGGTCCCAGGAACGGTCCCAGATCAGCTTGATGACGTTCCAGCCGGCCCCGCGGAACTGCGACTCCAGCTCCTGGATGATCTTGCCGTTGCCGCGCACCGGGCCGTCGAGCCGCTGCAGGTTGCAGTTGACGACGAACGTCAGGTTGTCCAGGCCCTCGCGGGCGGCGATCGACAGCTGGCCGAGCGACTCCGGCTCGTCCATCTCGCCGTCGCCGAGATACGCCCAAACGTGGGACTTGGAGGTGTCCGCGATCCCGCGCGCCTCCATGTACCGGTTCATGCGGGCCTGGTAGATCGCACCGAGCGGGCCGAGGCCCATCGAGACGGTCGGGAACTCCCAGAAGTCCGGCATCAGCCGCGGGTGCGGGTAGCTGGACAGGCCGTACGGTGCCTTCGACTTCTCCTGCCGGAACGCGTCGAGCTGCTGCTCGGAGAGCCGGTCCAGGAGGTAGGCGCGGGCGTAGATGCCGGGGGAGGCGTGCCCCTGGAAGAAGATCTGGTCGCCGCCGTCACCCTCGTCCTTGCCCCGGAAGAAGTGGTTGAAGCCCACGTCGTAGAGGGAGGCGGAAGAGGCGAAGGTGGCGATGTGGCCGCCCACACCGATCCCGGGACGCTGGGCGCGCGAGACCATCACGGCCGCGTTCCACCGGGTGGCGTTGAGGACCTTGCGCTCGATCTCCTCGTTGCCGGGGAAGAACGGCTCGTCCTTGGTGGCGATCGTGTTGACGTAGTCCGTGCTGCGCATCTCGGGCACGGCCACGCGCTTCTCGCGGGCTCGCTCGATCAGCCGCAGCATCAGGTAGCGGGCACGCTCACGGCCCCGCTCGTCGACCGCTGCGTCCAGGGAGTCGAGCCACTCCTGCGTCTCCTCCGGATCGAAGTCCGGGACCTGACTCGGCAGGCCGCCAATGATGATCGGATTGCGATCGGATGCGGAAGCCACGCTGTTCCTTCGCTGTCGGGGGAGTCGTGCTGAAGCCGTATCTGGGGGGCGCCGCCTCCCATGGTCTTACGCTCGACCGAAATCGTCATCTTTACCACCGGGTAATGGCCGGAAGATCGGTCGCGGGTCCGGACAAACCGCGATCTTACGCCCGAGCCGGGCACGCGCTTCGTGTGGCCGTCCGTCGCTCAAACAGGTAGGAAAGCCGTCGAGGGCCGCCGATGATGCCGAATGAGCTGGAATGGTGTGGGATGAATCACCAGAGGTGCACACGGGAAGGCTGAAAGTTGCGGCGAGACGGCCGTAATCGTCACCGTTTCGACGGTCTCGGCGGCCGGGTACTTGCGCGATCCGCCGCGCCCGTGTGGACTACGCCCAATGCTGCGCGTACGCGCGCCGCCGAAGACATTCACCGAACATGAGCAGGAGGCACCCCGTGAGCGCGACCGCGGACCACGCGGAGAGCCTGGCCGCCCGGCTGGGTTTCCAGTCCGAACAGGTGGTCCAGGAGATCGGCTACGACGACGACGTCGATCAGGAATTCCGTGAGTCCATTCAGGACCACATCAGCAACGACCTCGTCGACGAGGAGTACGACGACGTTGCCGATGCGGTGCTGCTGTGGTTCCGGGAGGAAGACGGCGATCTGACCGACACGCTGGTCGACGCCACAGAGCTGGTCGAGGACGGCGCACTGATCCTGCTGCTGACCCCCAAGACGGGCCGCCCCGGCTACGTCGAGGCCAGCGACATCAGCGAGGCCGCCGAGACCGCCGGCCTTTCGCAGACCAGGAGCATCAGTGTCGGTAAGGAGTGGGCCGCCACCAAGCTGGTGACGCCCAAGACCGCCGCCAAGTCCAAGCGCTGAGCCGCGCCCGCTGCCGAGCGGACACGCTTCCACACCCCGCCCACCAGGTGACCCCGGTCGGCGGGGTGTGTGCGTTCACGGCCCGGGGCCACCGGAGGCCCTAGGCTTTGCCTCACCCGAACAGCCCAATGCAGGGATGCGGGAACGAAGGGATGCGAGAGATGGCGATCGAGGTCGGCGACAAGGCCCCGGACTTCGAGCTCAAGGACAACCACGGCGCCACCGTGCGGCTTTCCGACTTCCGCGGGGAGAAGGCCGTGGTGCTGCTCTTCTACCCGTTCGCCTTCACCGGCGTCTGCACCGGCGAGCTCTGCGAGCTGCGCGACCAGCTGCCGCGCTTCCAGAACGACGACGTCCAGCTCCTCGCCGTCTCCAACGACTCCGTGCCGACCCTGCGGGTCTTCGGGGAGCAGGAGGGCCTGGAGTACCCGCTGCTGTCGGACTTCTGGCCGCACGGGGAAACCTCCCGCGCGTACGGCGTCTTCGACGAGGCGAAGGGCTGCGCGGTCCGCGGCACCTTCGTCATCGACAAGGACGGCGTGGTGCGCTGGAGCGTGGTCAACGGACTGCCCGACGCGCGTGACCTGAACGAGTACATCAAGGCGCTCGACAGCCTCTGAGCGAGTCTGCCAGGGCCGTATGCGCAGTTCCCTGCGAAAACCGCTTACGGGCGGGAACCCGTCACTAGGATCGAAACGTTGATCCGGTAGCAACCGCACGACGGGGCACCGCCCCACACAGAACCCAATGGAGGACCCGTGGGAGTCAGCCTCAGCAAGGGCGGCAACGTCTCGCTGACCAAGGCCGCGCCTAACCTGACGGCGGTCATCGTCGGTCTGGGCTGGGATGCTCGCACCACCACCGGTGTCGACTTCGACCTCGACGCCAGCGCGATCCTGACCAGCGACCAGGGCAAGGTCACCAGCGACGCGAACTTCGTCTTCTTCAACAACCTGAAGAGCCCCGACGGCTCGGTGGAGCACACCGGTGACAACACCACCGGTGAGGGCGAAGGCGACGACGAGGCGATCAAGGTCAACCTCGCCGGCGTCCCGGCCGACGTGGCCAAGATCGTCTTCCCGGTCTCGATCTACGAGGCCGAGAGCCGCCAGCAGAGCTTCGGCCAGGTCCGCAACGCGTACATCCGCGTCGTGAACCAGGCCGACAACACCGAGCTCGCCCGCTACGACCTCTCCGAGGACGCCTCGACCGAGACCGCCATGGTCTTCGGCGAGCTCTACCGCAACGGCGCGGAGTGGAAGTTCCGTGCCATCGGCCAGGGTTACGCCTCCGGCCTGCGCGGCATCGCGCAGGACTTCGGCGTCAACGTCTGACCCCGAGCAGTTCATCCGTCCGGCGCCGTGCACTGTGTGTACGGCGCCGGACGCGGTTCACCGCACCACCGCACATCGCACCACCGCCGCATCGCACCACCGCACCGCCGCCACATCGCAGCACCGCTTCACCGCCGCATCGCACGGCCGCTTCACCACACCGGCACACCGCCACACCGTCGTCCGGGGAGGACCACAACATGGGCGTCACACTCGCCAAGGGGGGCAATGTCTCCCTGTCCAAGGCCGCACCGAACCTCACCAGGGTGCTGATCGGTCTCGGATGGGACGCGCGCTCGACCACGGGAGCCGACTTCGACCTCGACGCCAGCGCGCTGCTGTGCAACAGCGGCCGGGTGTTGGGGGACGAGTACTTCGTCTTCTACAACAACCTGACGAGCCCCGACGGCTCCGTCGAACACACGGGCGACAATCTCACCGGCGAGGGTGACGGTGACGACGAGTCGATCCTCATCGACCTCACCAAGGTGCCGGCCCAGGTGGACAAGATCGTCTTCCCGGTCTCCATCCACGACGCGGACAGCCGCCGACAGAGCTTCGGCCAGGTCAGCAACGCCTTCATCCGCGTGGTGAACCAGGCCGACGGACAGGAACTGGCCCGCTACGACCTCTCCGAGGACGCCTCCAGCGAAACCGCGATGATCTTCGGTGAGGTCTACCGGTACGGGGGCGAATGGAAGTTCCGTGCGGTGGGGCAGGGGTACGCGTCGGGGCTCAGGGGCATCGCTCTAGACTTCGGGGTCAACGTTTCGTAAAGCCGTACAAGACGATGGGGTGCCAGTGGTTCTCAAAACCTTCGGCTGGTCGTTCGCAATCACTGCGCTCGGTCTGGTCGCAGCGGTGTTCTACGGGGGGTGGCAAGCCTTCGGGATCGTGGCGATCCTGTCGGTCCTCGAGATCTCGCTGTCTTTCGACAACGCGGTGGTCAACGCCGGAATCCTGAAGAAGATGAATGCCTTCTGGCAGAAGATCTTCCTCACCATCGGCGTACTCATCGCGGTCTTCGGCATGCGACTGGTCTTCCCCGTTGTGATCGTCGCGATCAGCGCCAAGATCGGGCCCATCGAGGCCGTGGAACTGGCCCTCAACGACAAGGAGATGTACGAGCAGCTCGTCACGGACGCTCACCCGTCCATCGCCGCGTTCGGTGGCATGTTCCTGCTGATGATCTTCCTCGACTTCATCTTCGAGGACCGTGACATCAAGTGGCTCGCCTGGCTGGAGCGTCCGCTCGCCAAGCTCGGCAAGGTCGACATGCTGTCCGCCTGCATCGCGCTGATCGTCCTGGTCGTCGCCTCGATGACCGTCGGGGCCAACGCCCACCAGCACGGTGGCATCCATGTGGACAAGGCGCAGACCGTCCTGATCTCCGGCATCCTCGGCCTGATCACCTACATGGTGGTTGGTGGCCTCTCCGGCTACTTCGAGAACAAACTGGAGGAAGAGGAGGAGGCCGAGCACGAGGCGGAGGAAGAGGCCAAGCGGACCGGCAAGCCCGTCTCGGCCGTCGCCATGGCCGGCAAGGCCGCCTTCTTCATGTTCCTCTACCTCGAGGTCCTCGACGCCTCCTTCTCCTTCGACGGGGTCATCGGCGCCTTCGCCATCACCAACGACATCGTGCTCATGGCCCTCGGCCTCGGCATCGGTGCCATGTACGTCCGTTCGCTGACGGTCTACCTGGTCCGCCAGGGCACCCTCGACGACTACGTCTACCTGGAGCACGGCGCGCACTACGCCATCGGCGCCCTCGCCGTGATCCTGCTCGTCACCATCCAGTACGAGATCAACGAGATCATCACCGGTCTCGTCGGCGTGCTGCTCATCGGATGGTCCTTCTGGTCCTCGGTGCGCCGCAACAAGCGCCTGGAACTGGAGGGTTCCACCGCCGAGGCATGACCGCGGCGGTAATGCGGAACGCTCAACTGCGGGGCGGTCCACCGGGTCCACGGACCCGGCGGGCCGCCCCGCTTGCGCACGCGCACAGGGATCAGGGGACCAGGGGATCAGGGGGGTAGGGGATGGGCTTCTTCGACGGCATCATGGGCAGCCGCGCCGTGCAGTTCCAGTCGGGCAGCGCCTCGTCGAACGCGATCGAGCTGACCAAGCGGCATCCGACGGTGTCGCTCACCAAGCAGGGGGCCGTGCACGGCAATCTGCGCGTCAATCTGTCCTGGCGCATGCGCACCTCGGACATCGGCGGCCGCTCGGGCCAGAGCGGCCAGCTCTTCCGGCACCCGTTCAAGCTGTTCAAGCCGGACATGGTGCAGGCGCACACCCAGGGCATGGTCAACGTCGACCTCGACATGGGCTGCCTGTACGAGCTGACCGACGGCACCCGCGGCGCCGTACAGCCGCTGGGGAACCTGCTGGGCGACCTCAACGACCCGCCGTACGTCAAGCTCAGCGGGGACGACCGGTTCGGTTCGGCGTCGGGGGAGACCCTCTACGTCAATCTCGACCACGCCGACGAGATCAAGCGGCTGCTGGTCTTCGTCTACATCTACGACCAGACCCCGGCCTTCGACCGGACGCACGCCATGGTGACCCTCTTCCCCGTGACGGGGCCGCGGATCGAGATCCCGCTGGACGAGCGGCACCCGCAGGCCCGCTCCTGCGCGGTGGTCTCCCTGGAGAAGGTCAAGGGCGAGCTGGTCGTACGGCGCGAGGTGAAGTTCGTGTACGGGTTCCAGGCCGAGCTGGACCGGCTGTACGGCTGGGGGCTCCAGTGGGGGCGGGGCTACAAGAGCACCAAGAGCTGACCGGAGCCCCGGCGGCGTCACCGCCGGGGCGGTACCGGCTCAGCGCCGGATGAACTGCGGGCCCTGCACCGGCAGCCGGAAGGACGGATCGCCGCCCGGCCCCGGCACCGGGGACACCGGCTGCGGGTACCCGTAGGCGGGCTGGGCGGCCGGCGGGGCCTGGGTGAGCGGGGCCGGCGGGGCCATCGCCGTCGTCTGCTCGGAGGTGGGGCCGGCCGTCGGGCTCGCGGCGGGCTCGGCGGCGTTCTCGTCGACCGAGATCCCGTGGTCGGTGGCCAGGCCCACCAGCCCGTCGGAGTAGCCCTCGCCCAGCGCGCGGAACTTCCACCCCTCGCCCCGGCGGTACAGCTCCCCGCAGATCAGCGCCGTCTCGGCGCCGGTCTCGGGCCGTACGTCGAAGTAGGCCAGCGGTTCGGAGCCGCCGGTCGCGGTGGCGTCGTAGAGGAGGATCCGCAGGTCGTGGACCCGCTCGAAGGGGACGTCCTCGGCGGAGGCGACCACCAGGATCCGGTCCACCGTCGGAGTCACCGTCCGCAGGTCCGCCTGGACGGCGTCGGTGATCGCGTCGCCGAGCTGCTTCTTGCCCAGCCGCCACACGGCCCCCGAGGGGTGCCGGGGCTGGTTGTAGAAGACGAAGTCCTCATCCGAACGCACCCGGCCGTCCGGGCCCACGAGCAGCGCGGAGGCGTCCACGTCCGGCACCTCGGGGCCGCTGGTCCAGCGCAGCACCGCCCGGACCGCCACGGCGGCCACCGGGATGTTCGAGCCCTTCTGCATCGCGTGCGTCATGCACGTCATCCTGCCCTCCCGGAGTGGAGCGGGACAATGCGGCCCCCCGTAGGGCCTTGTCTCGAACGCGAGACCTGGGCATGGTGCAAGAGGGTTACCTGAACTTCATGTGCTTGAGGAACTCTTGACTCACGTTCGTACGTACTATTACCGGCCATGCCAGTTGGGCCGCCGAGGCAGTACGGGGGAAGCACATGCGTCACTTTGGGCACATATCGCCCACCGTCCGTAAGGACCTCTTCCACCAGGAACCGGCTGAATTCACCGGAGCCTCGCCCTCCCGTGTCCTCGCCGCCGCGCTCGGAGCCACGCTCTACAGCCCGGCCACCCGCCCCGCACTCGCCGCGGACATCCGCAAGCAGGCCGGCCGCGGAGTCGTCTCCATGGTCCTCTGCCTGGAGGATTCCATCAGCGACGCCGACGTCTGCGAAGCCGAGGAGAACCTCGTCCGGCAGTTCGCCGAGCTCGACGCCGACGAAGCGGAGCTCCCGCTCCTCTTCATCCGCGTCCGCACGCCCGAGCAGATACCCGACCTGGTGCGCCGCCTGGGCGGCTCCGTACGCCGCCTGGCCGGATTCGTACTCCCCAAGTTCGACGAGAGCCGGGGCATCGCCTTCCTCGAAGCCGTGGCCCAGGCGGAGGCCGCCGGCGGAGCGCCCCGCCTGTATGCCATGCCCGTCCTGGAGACCCCGGACCTCCTGCACCTGGAAACCCGCGTCGAAGCCCTCGCCGGCATCTCCCGCACGGTCAACAGCCACCGCGAGCGGGTCCTGGCGCTGCGGCTCGGCGTGACCGACTTCTGCTCGGCCTACGGCCTGCGCCGCACCCCCGACATGACCGCTTACGACGTCCAGATCGTCGCCGGCGTGATCGCGGACGTCGTGAACGTCCTCAGCCGCGCCGACGGCACCGGCTTCACCGTCACCGGCCCCGTCTGGGAGTACTTCCGCAGCCAGCAGCGCCTCTTCAAGCCCCAGCTGCGCCGCAGCCCCTTCCTGGAGGAGGGCGTGGAGGAACTGCGCACCGCCCTCATCGAGCACGACCTGGACGGGCTGCTGCGCGAGATCGAACTCGACCGGGCCAACGGACTGCTCGGCAAGACCTGCATCCACCCCGCCCACGTCACCCCCGTGCACGCACTGTCCGTGGTCTCGCACGAGGAGTTCTGCGACGCACAGGACATCCTGCGCCCGGAGCGCGGCGGCGGCGGAGTCATGCGTTCCACCTACACGAACAAGATGAACGAGGTGAAGCCCCACCGGGCCTGGGCCGAGCGCACCATGCTGCGCGCCGAGGTCTTCGGCGTGGCGAAGGAGGAGGTCGGCTTCGTCGACCTCCTCACGGCCGGACTCCAGGTGTGAGCAGGCCCTTGGAACGGCGGAACCGGACAGAGAGGGACGCGCGGCCGCCGACGGACGCGCGGACGACGAGGAAAGGCAAGACGATAGAAGCAGTGTGGTCGGGTACCTGGGTCGCGGAGCGGCTGGGCGTCAGCCTGGAGGACTCCGAAGGCGGTCCGCGGCTGACGGAGCTGCTCGGACTGGCCCTGCGCCGCAACCCCAAGCGGGCGCACCTGCTGGTCTCGCAGGTGCTGGGCAAGCACGTCCCGCAGTCCCCGCGGACGGTGTACGCCGCCGGGTACGGGCTCGGCGAACGCGTCCGGGCCCTGCTCGGCGAGGACGGGGCCGCCGCGGCCGTGGTCCTCGGCTACGCCGAGACCGCCACCGGGCTCGGCCACTGCGTGGCCGACGGCCTGGGCAGCGCCCCCTACCTGCACTCCACCCGCCGGCCCGTGCCGGGCGTGGAACCCGCGGGCGGCTTCGAGGAGGCGCACTCGCACGCCACCTCGCACCTGCTGCTGCCCGAGGACCCGGAGCTGCTCGCGGGCAACGGCCCCCTCGTCCTCGTCGACGACGAGTTCTCCACCGGCAACACGGTCCTGAACACCATCCGCGACCTGCACGCCCGCCATCCCCGCCCGCACTACGTGGTCGTCGCCCTCGTCGACATGCGCTCCCCGGCCGACCGCGACCGGCTCACCGCCTTCGCCGCCGAGCTGGGCGCGCGGGTGGACCTCATGGCCCTCGCCTCGGGCACGGTCTCCCTCCCGGCCGACGTCCTGGCCAAGGGCCGGGCCCTGGTCGAGGAGTACGAGGCGGCCGGGCGCAATCAGCCCGCGCCCCCGGCAAAACCGGAGCCCGCACCTCCGGGCGTGGACGTCCCCGCAACCGGGCACATCCAGCCCCACCGGCGTGTGCGGAGCGGAGTCAGGGCCGGAGCCCCGGCAGACGGCCCGCGGCCCGTCACGCGCGTCGAGCTGAACTGGCCCTCCGGGCTCCCCGACGGCGGCCGCCACGGCTTCACCCCCACGCACCGCGCCCGCCTGGAAACCGCCCTGCCGGACATCGCCGCCCGGCTCAGCGCAGCGCTCGGCACCGAACCCGGCCGGATCCTCGTACTCGGCAACGAAGAGCTGATGTACGCGCCGCTGCGCCTCGCGAAGGCCCTGGAGGAGGCGGGCGCGGCCCGCGAGGTCCGCTTCTCCACCACCACCCGCTCGCCGGTGCTCGCCGTGGACGACCCCGGCTACGCCATCCGCACCAGGCTGGTCTTCCCGGCCCACGACGCCCCCGCCGACGGCCCGGGCGACCGCTACGCCTACAACGTCGCGGGCGCCGGCTTCGACGCCGTCGTCGCCGTCGTCGACTCGGCCGGCGACACCCCCGAACTCCACGCCGGGCTGCTCGCGGCCCTCGCCCCGCACACCGGCCGCGTCGTGCTGGCCGTCGTCCCCTCGTACGCACCCGACTCGCACGTACCCGACTCGCACGTACCCGACTCGCACGTACCCGATGCACCGGACACACCCCACCGGCAGGAGCCGATCATGCCCGAGCCCCTGCGCGGCCCCGCCTTCTCCTCGTACGCCCCCGAGGACGTCGGCTGGCTGCTCCAGGACTTCTCCGACGTCGAGCTGGAGGCCCCGACCGAGGAGCGCGAGGAGGCCATCCAGGCCGGCGGCGCCCACTACGCCGAATCCCTGCCCGTCGAGTACCAGCCGTCCCCCCAGTACCAGGAGCTCTACCAGAGCGCCCTCACGGCCTCCGCCGCCCGCATCGCCCGCGCCGTCGGCACCGTCACCGAGACCGTCCTCGCCGAGCGCTCCCCCTCCCCGGTCCTGGTCTCCCTGGCCCGCGCCGGCACCCCCGTGGGCGTACTGATGCGCCGCTGGGCCCAGACCCGGCACGGCCTCGACCTGCCGCACTACGCCGTCTCCATCGTCCGCGGCCGCGGCATCGACGCCAACGCCCTGCGCTGGCTCGCCGCCCACCACGACCCCGCCGACATCGTCTTCGTCGACGGCTGGACGGGCAAGGGCGCCATCACCCGCGAGCTGCGCGACGCCCTCGCCGAGTACGAGGGCTTCAACCCGGAGATCGTCGTCCTCGCCGACCCGGGCTCCTGCGTGGACACGTACGGCACCCGCGAGGACTTCCTGATCCCCTCCGCCTGTCTCAATTCCACCGTCTCCGGTCTCATCTCGCGTACGGTTCTGAGGTCCGACCTGGTCGGTCCCGCGGACTTCCACGGCGCGAAGTACTACCGCGAGCTCGCCGGAGCCGACGTCTCCGTCGCCTTCGTCGACACCGTCGCCGCCCACTTCGACGAGGTGGCCGACGCCGTCGACGAGGAGGTCAAGGAGCTGCTCGCGGCCGACCGCACCCCCACCTGGGAAGGCTGGGCGGCGGTCGAGCGGATCAGCGAGGAGTACGGCATCCACGACGTGAACCTCGTCAAGCCCGGCGTCGGCGAGACCACCCGCGTGCTCCTGCGCCGGGTCCCGTGGAAGATCCTGGCGCAGCGCGGCGCCGGGCCCGACCTGGACCACGTACGGCTGCTCGCAGAGCAGCGCGGGGTCCCGGTGGAAGAGGTCGACGGGCTGCCCTACACGTGCGTAGGACTCATCCACCCCCGATTCACGCGCGGCGCCACCGGCGCCGACGGAAAGGCTGTGGCCTCGAAGTGACTGTCCTCGTAGCCAGTGATCTCGACCGTACGCTCATCTACTCGACGGCCGCCCTCGGCCTGACCATGCCCGACCCGGTGGCCCCGCGGCTGCTGTGCGTCGAGGTCCACGAGAGCAAGCCGCTGTCCTACATGACGGAGACGGCGGCGGGACTGCTGACGGAGCTGACGGCCGACCCTTCGGTGGTCTTCGTGCCGACGACGACGCGCACCCGCAAGCAGTACCAGCGCATCCGCTTCCCCGGCCGCCCGGCCGCCTACGCGATCTGCGCCAACGGCGGACAGCTGCTCGTCGACGGGGTGCCGGACCGCGACTGGCGCCGGCAGGTCGCGGCGCGCCTGGCACGCGAGTGCGCCCCGCTGGAGGAGGTCCACCAGCACCTGCTGGCCACGGCCGACCCGGCATGGCTGCGCAAGACGCGCGTGGCGGAGGACCTCTTCGCGTACCTCGTCGTCGAGCGGGCCCTGGTCCCGGACGAGTGGGTGAAGGCCCTGTCGGAGTGGGCCGACGCGCGCGGCTGGTCGGTCTCCCTCCAGGGCCGGAAGATCTACGCCGTCCCGCGCCCGCTCACGAAGAGCGCCGCGATGCACGAGGTCGCCCGCCGGACCGGAGCCACCACCACCCTCGCCGCCGGCGACTCGCTGCTCGACGCGGACCTGCTGCTCGCGGCGGACGCGGGCTGGCGCCCGGGCCACGGCGAACTGGCCGACGCGGCCTGGACGGCTCCGTCGGTGACGGCCCTGACCACGGTGGGCGTCCAGGCCGGTGAGGAAATACTGCGCGCGTTCACCCGTGAGGCGGGCCGGCTCGGCAGACTGGGCGCATGACCAAGGGCAACAGCACAAAGATCACGGACGAGCTCTACCAGTACGTGCTCCGCCACAACCCCCCGCTGGACGCCGTCCAGCGGGGGCTGGTGGCGACGACCTACGCGAAGTTCCCCGACGTCGCCGGCATGCAGTCGGCGGAGGAGCAGGGGCCGCTGCTGGCCTTCCTCGTCCGGCTGACGGGCGCCCGCCACATCGTCGAGGTCGGCACCTTCACCGGCTTCTCGGCCCTGTCGATGGCCCAGGCACTGCCCGCCGACGGCCGCCTCATCGCCTGCGACGTCTCCGAGGAGTGGACGGCGTACGGCAGGGAGGCCTGGGAGGAGGCGGGCGTCGCGGACCGCATCGAGCTGCGGATCGCACCCGCGCTGGAGACCCTGCGGGCCATGCCCACCGAACCCCACATCGACATGGCCTACGTGGACGCGGACAAGGAGAGCCAGATCGACTACTGGGAGGAACTGGTGCCGCGGCTGCGCCCGGGCGGCCTGATCGTCACGGACAACACGCTCTACCACGGCACGGTCCTCGACGAGTCGGCCAGCGGCGCGGCCGCGGGCGTCCGCGCCTACAACGAGCACGTCGCGGCCGACCCGCGCATGGAGTCCGTCCTGCTGGCGATCTCGGACGGCCTCACGCTCTCGCGCAAGCGCTGACGCTCCTGCGGTTGCGCACGCTCCTGCGGTTGCGCACGCCCCTGACGCTGCGGACGCTCCCGGCTGGGGGCTCAGCCGCAGCCGCCGCCACCGCAGCAGCCTCCGCCGCCCGCCGCCCGGGCGGGCGCGGGGGCACTGCTCGTCCCGCCGACGGCGACGGCCGACAGCAGCTTGACGGTGTCGGCGTGCCCGGCCGGGCAGTCGGCGGGCGCGGAGGACTCCGCCATGGGCCGGCTGACCTCAAAGGTGTCGTCGCAGGTCCGGCAGCGGTATTCGTATCGAGGCATGCGCACAGGCTAAGCGCGCCCGGCGCCCGGGCGCTACGTACGGCGCGGCGGCGTACCGCACCGCCGCGTAGCACCGCCCCGTACCGCGCCGCTCAGGCCACGGCTACGGGCAGCGGCCGTGCACCACGGGGGCCCGTCCCCGTCCCCGCCCCTGAACCTGCCGCGCCCGGTCCTCCCGCGCCGCCTGCTCGGGGTGGCGGGCACGCCAGTACGGATTGTCGTGCGGCAGCGCGCCGCCCACCCGCCCGTACATCCCGAACCACATCAGCATCACGCCGACGACGAAGCTGAACAGCACGTTCTGGATCCGGAAGGCCAGGAAGTTCAGCCCCGTGTCGAGCAGCGCCAGATTCACGAACCCGCTCGCGATGAACAGCACGCCCAGCACGATGTTCAGGGTCGAGGCGAAGGTGCCGCCCACCACCATCCCGAAGCACAGCAGCGCACCGATGCAGATCGACAGGACGCTCAGCGCCCCGTTGGTGTTGAGCGCGAGCACCGTGTCCCCGCCGGTGTCGAAGAACCCGATCTGATCGATCAGCCCCAGGATCCCGAACACCACCAGGAGCAGTCCCGTCAGCCCCGCCCCGACCCGGTACACCTGGCTCAGCTTGTGGTCCGTGGGGAGATGATCGTCGAGCCGCGCGTTGACCGGATGCAGCGCGCGCCCCACGTGCCGGGACAGCCTGTCGGCGACGTGCGGTGGAGCGGGGGCATCAGGATCGGGCTCGTGGGCCACGTAGGGCGCGTAGTGCTCATGCGGCTCGGTGCACCCGTACGCCGCGTGAGCGACGTACGGCCCCGGCTCCTCGGTCACCGCCGCAGGAGGCTTGCGAAAGGTGCGGGCAGCCATGGTGCCCTCCTCTGGTCCGTTCCCGGCACCTCCCAGCATCCGCCGCCGCACGCCACGAAACAAACGGGACCGGCTCCGGCACCGCCCGCGGTCTCTTTCGCAGACCTGGCCTACCCCTGCCCGAGCTCCGCCCGGATCCCGCTCACCACCCGGTTCACGGCGGTCCGTACGTCCTCCATCTCGTGGAGGAACGCCCAGTAGTCGGGGTGCCGGCCCTCCAGCCCCTCCACCGCCCGGCCGACCCGTGCCACCGCATCGTCCAGCGGCCCCGCATGCCGGGGATCCGGCACGCTGCGGCCCGCCATCGCCAGCCGCTGCGCGTCCCGGATCGCGAACCGCGTCCGATCCACCTCCGCCTGCGGATCCCGCGCCACCGCCTCCAACCGCGTCAACCGGTCCTGCGCCGCCGACACCGCCTCGTCCGTCGCGTCCAGCGAGCCGCGGACCGCCTCGATCAGCGCCCCCACGTCCGCCCAGCGCTGCTCGTCCCGCGCCCGGCCGGCCTCCTTCAGCCGGTCCTCCGCCTCCGCGACGTCCCGTACCGCCTGATCCGGCACGTGCTGCAGGTCCTGCCAGCACGCGGCACTGAACCGCCGGCGCAACTCGCTCAGCACCGGATCCACCCGGTCCGCCCGGTTGCGCAGGGCCTGCGCCCGCGTCCGCAGGCTCACCAGCCGCCGGTCGATCTCCGCCGCCCGCTCCGGCAGCCGCGCCACCTCGGCCCGTATCGCCTCCGCGTCACGCAGGATCCGGTCCGCGCGCTGCACCGTCTCCTGCACCCCGTGCTGCGCCGCGCCCTGGTTCAGCTTGGTCAGCTCCGGTCCGAGCGCAGCCAGCCGCGCCGCCAGATCATCGGCCCGCATGCCCTTGGCCCGTACGGCGTCCAGCGCGTCGCTCGCCCCGATCAGCGCGGCCCGGGCCCGCTCCCGCGCCGGCGCGACCCGCGCGAGCTGCGTCTCGGCCTTGTCCAGCAGCGGCTGCAACCCCTGCGCGAACCGCTCCAGCTCGCCCTTGACCCGTACCAGCTCGTCGCGCGCCCGCGTCAGCTCCTCCCGGGCCCGCGTCGCCACGGAACCCTCCAGCTCGGGCCGGTCCAGGTCGTGCGCGTCGACCGCCTCGATGTAGACATGACTGACCTGGTCGATCCGCTGCCCGAGCGCGGCGAAGCCCTCGGTCGCCTGCCGCGCGGCGGGCGACCCGTCCGCCGCGGCGATCGTCTCGATCGAGATCCGCAGATCCCGCTGTGCCGTATCCAGCTCGTAGAACGCGGCGGCGGCGGCATCCTTCGCCGCCTGCGCATCCGCCCGCCGACTCTCGTCCCGCCCACCGAACCACCGCCGGGATGCCGTCGTCACAATCCCTCTCCCGTACCGCGTCCGCCATGCCCCGATCCATTCTCCCCCACGGCAACGGGTTTGCGTGGGGGGCGTGCACGCCATGTAGGCTGTCCACTCATCCACGGGTGCGTAGCTCAGGGGTAGAGCGCTGCTCTTACAAAGCAGATGTCGGCGGTTCGAAACCGTCCGCGCCCACCAGCAAAAAGGCCCCCGACCAGCAATGGTCGGGGGCCTTTTGCATCCACCTCTGACATCAACGGGAGCGGTCAGGCACGGCCGGGGCGCTGCCTCAGCAGCCGGTCCATATGCCCGATCGCCTCGCGCTGCGTGTCCTGCACGACGTGCGCGTAGACGTTCATCGTCACGGCGATCTGCGAGTGCCCGAGGATCTCCATCACGACCCGGGGCGGCACGCCGGCGGCGGTCAACAACGTGGCCGTCCCATGCCGCGCGTCGTGCAGGCGAATCACCCTCAGCCCGGCGTCCTTGGCCACGCGGGTGAAGGACCGGTAGACGTTCCGCGGCTCGATGGGCCGCCCGGTCCGGGTGGTGAACACGTACCCGGTGTCCTGCCAGGTGTCCCCGGCCTTGGCCCGCGCCTCGGCCTGCTTCATCCGCTGCCACCGCAGGGGAGCGACGCAGATTCCGGGCAGGGGGAGGGTCTGCCGACGGCGCTTGCCCTTGGGTCCGTCTTCGTAGGCTTCACCGCCGACGCGCTGCCGCTGTGTCCGTACCCGGATCTCCCGCCTCTCCAGGTCCACGTTCTCCCACCGCAGGCCGACGATTTCACCCCGCCGGAAGCCGAGCGCGATGGCCAGCACGAAGGCGGCGAAGAGCGGATCCTTGCGGCCGGCGGCGAGGAAATCCAACGTCTCCTGGAGGGTCCACGGCGTCAGTTCCCGATCCTCAACCTTCGGAGGCTCCACCAGCGTCGCCACGTTCCGAGTGACCAGCTCCTCCCGAACGGCCGCGGCGAGAGCGGTCCGCAGCACCCGATGAGACTCCTTGGCGGTCGCGGCGCTGGTCTTCTTCTGGAGCTGCACGAGGACCCGCCGAACGTCGCCCACGCTCAGAGATTCGAGTCGCTTCGACCCGAGCAGGGGCACGAGGTAGAGGCGGACGTGCACCTCGTACTTGGCGTGGGTCGTCCGCTTGCGGTGGGGCTTGACGATGTTGTCGAGCCAGTACGGCAGCCACTCGGAGAGCTTGGCGGACCGCGTCGGCACGGGCACGCCCTGGTCGACCTTGGCGAGCAGGTCCCGACGCTTCACGTCGCACTCAGCCCAGGTCTTGCCGTAGGCGAACTTCCGGGCCCGGGTCCCGTCAGGCTGGAGGACGTACACGGCAGCCTGAAAACGGCCGTCCTTGCGCTGGGTGATGGTGCCCGCGCCGTTCGGATTGCGCTTGCGCTGGCTGGCCATCAGGCAGCCTCTCCGATCTCGTGGTCGATGAACTCGCGGACGGCGTCGGCCGGGATGCGCCGAGCCCGGCCGATGGTGATGGAGACGAGCCGCCGGGACCGGATGAGGTCGTAGACGGTCGAGCGCCCGAGCTTGAGCCGCTCCATGACCTCAGGCACGGTAAGCAGTTCGGCGCTGGCGGTGGTCATGACGCGGTTCCTTCCTGGGCGAGTTGGTCGTACAGGGCTTCGCGGGCGGTCTGGCGGTTGAGCTTGATGTCGCGGGCGATGGTGGCGGCGAGGACGGATTCGCCGGGGGTGTGGCCGTGGCCGGCGTACTGCCAGGAGGTGAGTACGAGCACGGTGTCCGGTTCGGTGTCGGTGAGGCCGCGGGCTTCGCGTTCCTGGGCGGCGCGGTAGTCGGCGCGGGTCTGGCGGAGGGCGCCGAGGGTGGTGGAGTACTGGCGGGACTTGGTGGAGAAGTGGCCGCGGAAGCCGAGCATGTGAGACCAGGCGGCGAGGCGTCGGTCGGAATAGAGCGGGTCGAGGTCGAGGCATGCCCCGATCAGGCGGGCGGTGTGGTCGGGTACGTCGAGGAGGACCAGGGCTTCGCGGTTGCCGATGCGGTGGTCGAGGGTGCCGGTGTTCTCGGCCGCCTTGGTGGCGTACTTGGCGACGTAGGAGGCGACGGCCTGCTCGGTGATGTCGGAGCCGTCGCCGAAGGCCTTGATAGGGCGTACGTCAAGCTGGGTACCCCAGCGGAAGGTTCGGGCGGGCTGGTCGCCGGCGGGCGGGAGGCTGACCGAGGAGTACGAGTGCGCGACGGCCGCCCGGATGGCTTCGGTGAGCAGGAGGGTGGTGGCCCAGGCGGGTGGCGGGCTGTCGGGGCCGTCTGGTCCGTCGAGGCGGATGACGGCGTGGAAGTGGATGGCTCCGCGTTTCTGGAATTCGGCGACCTTGCCGAAGGAGACGCGGCACAGGTCGGCGAGTTCGCGGCGGGGGAGTCCGGCCCTGATGGCGATCTCTCGGCGGAGGCGGTTGGTGAAGCGGGACCAGAGCTGTCCGGCGAGGTTGTTGAAGAGGACGGCGCCCGCGTAGTCGTAGGTGGCGGGGTCGAGGGCGGTGCCGAGTTCGGTGGCGTCTTCCTGGTGGTGCGTGCCGCAGCGGCAGGCTCGTCCGGCGGGGCGGTTGTGGACCGGGCCGAAGGAGGGTGCGGTGAGGGTGGCGAAGACGCGGGGGTGTTCGCGGACGGTGGCGGGGATGTCGCGGCGGTCATCTCCGGCGAGCCCGGCCCGGATGAGGTGGTAGGTGTCTCCGGCGTAGGTCCAGGCACAGGCCGGGCAGCGGGAGGCGCGGCGGTTGCCGCAGGCGATGCGGAGGCGGGCTCCGGGCTCGTTCTCGGTGGAGTATCGGTGGAGGATCTCGCCCGAGGTCTTGTCCTTGGCGACGGTCCAGCCGGTGATGTGGATCGGGTCGGAGCAACCGCCCGTGCGGCGGATCTGGTCTTCCCAGCGGGCGTAACCGGGAGCCCCGGCCACCTTCAGCATGTCGCCGAGGAGGCCGGGGTCCAGGTCCGCGAGGGTCGCGGAGTCGCTCACCAGCGCCGCCGCGGTCGAGGGGTGTTGGCCGTGTCGCAGGACGGGCCGGAGGTCGGCTGTCCGCTCTTGGTCGGCCGGGCGGTCTCCTTCTCGTTGTGGAACTCGCGCACTCGGCGGTAGTGGGCAGCGTCTTCCTTGATCTGGTCCCAGACCTCGCCCTCGTCGCGCGCGAAGCGGTCATCTTCGTTGCTCTTGCGGCTGAAGAGGCCCATCAGACCTGCACCTCCAACGTGGTGGTCTGCGGCCGGCGGGTGCCGGTGCCGTGGCAGGTCGGGCAGTGGGCGGTGATGGTGCGCCGGGCGCCGGTGCGGTCGCGGCCGCCGAGGGTGACGGCGACGGAGGCGTGGCCGTCGCAGTTCGGGCAGACCTGCCGCGGGGTGTGGGTGGGCTGGGCCATGATGGTGCTTCCTTCCGGGTCGTTTGGTTCGGGCAGGAGCGCGGCGCCGGGACGGCGACTTCTTGGCGGTTGACGACCGTCCCGGGGCCGGTTAGCGGTGGTTCTGGTTGAGCAGGGAGCGCAGGACAACGGCGCAGACCGCGACGGAGACGCCGGTGATGGCGACGGCCAGGAGCATGGAGACCAGGACCGCGCCGACGACGAGGACGAGTCCGGCGCCACCGGCGACGACGGCGACGAGGCCTGTCGGGGTGAGGCGGACAGCCGGGATCTGGACGCGGGGCTGAGCCGGGGCCGGGGTGTGGTCGCAGCCGCAGGCCGGGGCCGTGCCGTGGTGGGGCTTAACCGTGGTGTTGGTGGTCGGCTGGTCGAGGGGGATGAGGAGGCCGGTCGGGAGCGGGTTGACCGGGATCTTGGGGCGGATCATCAGCGGTTCTCCTTCCTGGGCGGGTTACTTGGTGATGGCGGTGTCGATGACGGGGGCGAGGAGGCTGTCCGCGAGGAGGTAGCCGCCGAGGAGGATCACGGCGACGAGCCACCAGGGCGGGCGGATGAGCTTGATGCCGAGGGCGCCGACGACGATCAGGGCGAGCCAGAGCGGGACGTCCATGACAGGTGGCCTTTCGGGGTCAGCTGATGCGGCAGCGGTGGGAGCGGGCGGCGAGCTGGGCGGCGGTGCTGGTCGTGTAGTTCGTAACGGACCAGCCGCATCCGTCCGTGGTGCAGACCGCGGCGTGCTTGGTGCGTCCGTAGCGGTCGCGGTAGGTGCCGATTTGGACGGGCCCTATCTGCATGAGCGAGTGGAAGCGGTCCAGGGCGGGCATACGGGGTCTCCTGTCAGGCGAGTTGAGCGGTGATGGCAGCGGCCATGGCGGCCGGGACGCCTAGGCGGGCGCGCAGGGTGTCGGTGTCGAGCGGGGTGCCGGTGCGGGCCAGGTGATCGGCGGCGAGCTTGCGGGCGTGCTCGACCAGCGGGGCCGGAACGGGCACCGACTCAGGCACGGGTGGGGGGAGGGCAGGTACCGGCTCCAGCTCCGGCTCGGCGACAGGCTCAGGTGCGGTGTCGCGCTCGATGACTGCGCGTTCGATCTCTTCCACAGGCGCGGGATCGAGGACTGGGCCGGGGTCGGAGGCCGGGGCGGGGTGGACGAGGAGGGTTCCGCCGAGGAAGGCCAGGGCGGGCCATCCGGCGACCAGGATCCGCAGCCAGTCGGGGACGTGGCCGAGGTCGAGGAGTCCCGCGGTGGCGACGTTCGCCCCGAGCGAGGCGGCGAGGGCCACGGTGAACCAGGTCCAGGCCGAGCGGACCGGTTCCCCGGCATCACGCAGGAGCCGGAGGCGGCGCCAGGCGGCGACGAGGAGCAGGTCCACCGAGACCGGGTAGGCCCACGCCTTCCAACCGTCCTGGCCCGCTGCTTCGGCGAGGTCGTGGAGGTGGGCGAAGGACAGGGCCCCAGCGATCACGGCCTGTACGAGAACGGCGTCCGGGCGGGCTTTGGGGAGCATCGGGGTTCCTCCTTCCTTGGGGTTGGAGCCAGGGCCGGGCGGGGTGTTTGGCCGGCCGCCCGGTCCCGGCCGATCAGGTGGTCGGGACTTCGCCGGTGCCGAAGCAGGTCAGGCACAGGGCGGCCTGTCGGTCGGCGGTCTCGCGGATCTTGCGGCTCCCGACCCGGACGCTCTCGGCGGTCTCGCCCTTGCCGTCGCACTCGGCGCACTTCTTCGGCTTGCGGGCGGTGGTCTTCCTCGCGGCGGCCATGAGGTTCACTCCTGGTTCGTGGCATGGGAGGGGTAGGGACCTGGCGTGATGCGGTCACGCCGACCGATGGAGCAAGGAGGGGTTTAGACGCTTGCCGCGGTGGGCTTCGGCATGACGTTGCCAGCCAGCGCAGGCGCCGGGAGCACGGGCCGGAAGGGGGCGAGTTCGCCGATGTCCGGGGTGCGGTGGGCGTTCGCATTGCAGACGTTGACGGCCTGGCGGAGCGAGGTGTGAGGGGTGCGGATGCGGACCCAGCCGCCGGAGGAGTCGCCGAGCACGGCGGTGCCAGGGCGGTCGGTGGGAATCTGGACCGTGGCCAGGACGGCGTCGGGGGAGATGTCCCCGAAGGCCATGTTCGCCGAGGTCTCATCGTTGACACGGTGGGCGGTACGGCCGGTGAGCTGGGCACGGAGCATGGTGATCCCTTTACCAAGCTCAGAGCCGAAGCGCTGCCCGCAGATCTCCAGATAGATCCCGGCGGCCCGGCCAAGCTGGGCGAGACGTACCAGGTCGGTGATGATCTGGTCGCGGCGCTGTTCCTCAGCCTTGGTGACGTAGAGGGCGAGTTCGGCCACCTCGTCGACCAGGAGCACGACCGGGACCGGGCGCAAGTGCTTGGGCAGGTCCCAGATATTCGCCGTGATCTCCGCATCCGGGATGTCGGCGCTGATGCGCTGCTCGCGCCGGATGATCTCGTAGACGCGGGCCATGTAGCGGACGAGTGCGGCCAGCAGATCAGCCGCGGTGTCGGGGTTGTCGGCGAGCGCGGTGAACCGGCGGGCCAGTGGGGCGAGTTCCACGCCGTTCTTGCAGTCGATCCCGGCAAGGGCGACATGCTCGGTGGCGAGGCCGGCCACCAGGTTGCGGAGGTAGACGGACTTCCCGGACTGGGTGGCCCCCACGTTCAGGGCATGCGGGACCTGGAGATAGTCCCGGCGGAACACCTCGCCGTCCTCCCGCAGCGCGACCGGGATGGCCATGGGTTCGCGGTCGTCGCGGGCGGGCATCTGCACGCGCTTGAGGACGTCGTAGCCGGTCATCCGCAGCTCGATCACCGAGGACTTGATCTCGCGGGCACTCACGTTGTGGAGGGCGAACGAGTGCCGCAGGCGATCGGTGGCGGCGGCGACGTCGTAGGCGTCCTGTCCGGGTCGGAGCTTGAGCCTCAGGACCAGACCCGTCCGGGTCGGGCGGATTCGCAAGATCCGAGGGGCCCGGGATTCGGGGACCGGGCGGTCGGACCAGCGAGCCAGGGCCAGGCGCCACCGCGAGGGCGGGACGGTGAGCCCACAGGCTTCCATCACCGACCGGTAGCGCAGCAGGACCCGCAGCGCGGCGAAGGTGACCCCGAAGGTCAGCCAGTACCAGGCCGGGCGCCGCCACCGAAGCAGGAGCGCGACGGCAGCGACCAGCAGCAGTGTGACCGTTAACCAGTTCACGGTCAGGCCGCCTTGGCCTTGGGCGCGTCCCCGGCCAGCGAAGTGACCGCGACGGCGCGGAAGCTGATCCCGTGACGCTTCTGACCGTTGAACTCGTTCTCCCACGGACGGGCGACCAGACCGGTCAGCGCCACCGGCGTACCCATCACCAGCTCACCCGAGATACCAGGCCCGGGGACGACCACCGACAGGACCTCGGCCTCGCCGTACGCGGCGAACAGGACGTCCACGCTCATCATCTGGGCCCCGGTCTCCGGGTCGGTCGCGATCTCACCGGTACGCCGGTCCTTGACCTTCGGGGCCGGGGGCTGGGCCACCATCACCATGGCGGCGGAGGTGTCGACAGGAATCTGACGCATGGTCTCTTCTCCTCTGAGGAGCGGGATTTGCTGTTCAATCCGACACTTAGAGGAAACCGCGAAGGGTCATGGACGCATCACGGCCGGTATGGACGTTTAGGGACGTCTGAGGTACCGTCAAAACGTCCCGGCGTCCGATTGAAGGGCTGCGTCATGGCGAACGAGCGTCTCCGCGCATCGATTTCCGCACACGGCGAGACCATCCAGTCAGTGGCATCCCACGTGGGAGTAGACCCCAAGACAGTGGAACGGTGGATCACGCTGGACCGCACGCCGCACCGAGGGCACCGGTGGAAGACGGCAGCGTTCCTCGGAGCGGATGAGGTCTATCTCTGGCCGACCGTTGCGCAGCAGGCCGAGACGGCGAGCACGTCCGAGCTGATCACGTACTACCCTCACCGCGGCGCGGTCCCCGCACACCTCTGGTCCTCGCTGATCGACAAGGCCAACAGCCACGTCGAGATCCTCGTCTACGCGGGCTTGTTCCTCTTCGACGGGCACCCGGACTTGGCAGAACAGCTATCCCAGAAGGCAAAGGCCGGCGCTCAGGTGCGAGTCCTGCTTGGCGATCCGGACTCGGAGATGGTTCGCCAAAGGGGGGACGAGGAGGGTATCGGCGGCGACCTGGCTGCCCGAGCCCGCATCACTCGGCGATACCTCGAACCCGCGCTGGCGACCCCCGGCGTCGAGCTCCGGCTGCACGACACGATCCTCTACAACTCGATCTACCGCTTTGACGACGACGTGCTCGTGAACCCTCACGTGCTCGGAGCGCCCGCGGGCCAGAACCCCGTGATGCACTTCCGGTACATCCCAGGAGCCCGGACGTTCCGTCACTACATGAAGAGCTTCGACTATGCATGGGAGCGGGGCTCGACCAGCTAGATCCGTCGCAGGACGTGCGACTCTGGACACATGGCCCGAGTCGACTACTTCAACGATCCAAACGCACCGGCAGCAAACAGCATCGTCCCGTCCGTGACTGTGGTCGCGGTCAACGAGGCCGGCGCTGTCCTGCTGATCCACAAGACGGATAACGACCTGTGGGCGCTGCCCGGCGGTGGCGTAGACGTCGGCGAATCAGTGGCCGACGCAGCTGTGCGGGAGACGAAGGAAGAGACAGGGTTCGACGTCGAGGTCGCGGGTCTGATCGGGCTCTACACGAACCCGCATCACGTCATGGCTTACGACGATGGCGAGGTCCGACAGCAGTTCTCGATCTGTTTCTCGGCACGCATCGTCGGCGGCGAGCTCCGGACGAGCAGCGAGAGCAAGGAAGTCTCCTTCATTGCCCCCGAGCAGCTCGACGATGTGAACATCCACCCGTCTATGAGGATGAGGATCGATCACGGGCTGAGCAGCAGAAGCCACCCCTACATCGGCTGATCACTCAAGCGCTCAAGGGTCCGCTGGACAGCACCGGCCAGGTAGGGCCGCGCGGTGCTGATCGCCGTGTGGACTTCGCTGCCGTGTTCATAGCGAACGAGGATCTCGTCGATGCGACGATCGAACGCGAACCGTTGGCCCGCGGGACCTGTCGTCATGTCCGAGTAGATCAGCGCGTCCAGCAGCGCGGAGTCCTCACGGTCGTACGCCGAGAGCTCTGCCGACAGCCCTCGTTGTTCCGCCTCGTAGACGGCTCCCGAATGGTGCGCGACCAGGCGCACCAGACGGGAGGACGCACCAAGCCTCTCCAGATGTCGAGCGCCGTCAAGCGGATGAAATCCGGTGTCGCGGAGCTCAGGCGCATAGCCGATGTCATGGAGCCATGCAGCTGAGACGAGAAGGTCCCTCTCCGCCTCGGGAACTGCCGGCGCTGCCTCCCTCGCACGCTCCGCTACTGCCTGCGTGTGAAGCCAGCGGTTACCGAGCGGCGGCAACAGCGACTCGGCCAGCTTGGCGGCACCTTCGGGAGTCTCCAGTGAGGGTGAGGACATAGCTGGCACCGTAACCCAGCAGAAGGATGGCCGACACCTCCGAACCGAACCCAGGGTGATCTCATGGCTGCTGGACCTTTGCATTCCGTGTCGGTAGCCGGAGCGGTGGTGCGCGACGATGGCCGACTGCTGGCGATCTGCCGGGCCGACAACGGGGCTTGGGAGCTTCCGGGTGGGGTGCTGGAGCTTTCCGAGTCACCTCAGCACGGTGTCCAGCGTGAGGTACTGGAGGAAACCGGGATCCACGTCGAGGTGGACGAGCTCACGGGGGTCTACAAGAACACGACGCGAGGCATCGTCGCCCTGGTCTTCCGATGCAAGCCATCCGGCGGGACCGAGCGCACATCGGAGGAGTCGACCGCGGTTGCCTGGCTCACGCCCGAGGAGGTGTCGGAACGGATGACCGAGGTCTTTGCGGTGCGTCTGCTGGATGCCTTGGACGGGATGGGTCCTCACATCCGGAGCCACGATGGACGCCAGTTGATCTGAGCCCGGCGGGGTGGGGTCAAAGTTTCACTACTTCATCAAGGCTCGCTTCGCTCGCGGTAGGCCGCTCATCCAGCACGGAAGCGCAACACACACTCTGACGACACGGGTCGTCATCATTCCCGGCCTCCTGAACTGCAAGAGCAGTCTGAAGCTGCGCTCAGAGGTGCCGCGCAAGCGCGGCGGCGCCGGTCGGGCGCCGGCCGCGCTGCCCCTCCTTGTCTCCGCCACCGGGGCCGCACGTCCGTCACCCGCCCGCGTCCACAAAGGGGGCGAAAACCAGGCCGAGGTGGGGGAGAGGTCAGCTCCAAAGCTCCATCGACCCACCGGCCCGACGCGAGCAGCGAACGCAACCTGATCGGTTGGCTATACGCCAAGGCTTATGCCTCCGGCGGGGGCGCTCCGACTCCGGGATGCACGGGGCCCGTCTTGCGACTGCCGGCCGGTTCGTGGTTCAGGTGGGGAGCTGTCATCCCGTCTGCCGTCGACCCAGGCAAGCCATAGCAGACCAGGCTTCTGGGGCCCAGGTCGTTCGTCCAGTGGGGCGCTCCACCTGGGCCCCAGAAGCCTGCCCCGCTATCACTCCGTGTGGGTCGACGGCAGACGGGATGACAGCGGGGCGGCGCTTATGCTGCGGGCCGTTCAGGCCTCTCGCCCTCTTTCCACAAGAGACAGAGTCAGCCCGGCCCCACTCACCAACAGGCCGACCACTCCGGCAACGCCTGAAGAGAGAGTAAGACTGGTCACCACCAAACCACCCTCTTTACCTACATCCACCCCGAGCCCAACTGTGGCCGTGACCAAAATCGTCATCAGCATTACTGCGGTAGAAAGCAGAATTTTGCTAATGCCTGTCCGAGCCTCAGCCAGATCTGTCTCACGCCGGCGGTCCTCTGGACTTTGCGTCACACGTCGACCGAAGGCAGCCAGGATAGCTACGGCGGCCAAGGTGAACCCCAAAAGGCCGCTAGACGACCCCGTCAGCGACGTGTAAATCTCTTTCCTCTTGTCTGTAGATACAGCTTCCAAGAGAAACGCGCTCGACATGCAAACGTGCACAACTATAAGCGCCGCCTCCAGCAAGACGAAGACGAGCATCGGAATTACCCATAGATGTTTGTCCAGCCACCTAAAAAGCACCATAGCTCCCCCCGAGCTTGCAGCACTCAACCACCACGCATCTTCTCTCCGCGCACCGCAGAGGCAATCTTCCCGTCCCGAAGGAATCCCTTATAGGCCTGATCAAGCTCTAGGAACACATCGGACGGTTCCGGCATGGACGAGACCGCGGCACTCTGGCGGACCTCAACAGGGACCTGAAGCCTCTCTTGGAGGAGGTTGATCGACTCCACTTGCCCAGTAACCCGACTTCGACCTCGGATGATCATGTTGCTGACGAAGTCATCTGCCTGCTCCGCCAGCGAGAAGATCTGCTCCTCGGTCTCGCCATCAAGATAACGATCTCGGGGGCCATACCTTCCCATTCCGAGAGTGAAACGAACAGAGGGAGCCTTCTCGCCAAAACTTGCCGGGATCAGGGTTCCGAAAGTTCCACCGCCCGAAGCGACGCCCCCACGCCTGGTCATCGCAACCTCAACGGAGCGCATCTGCCCTTCCATCGCCTTGAGCTTCTCCAGCATGTCTTCCCTGTAGAGGGCATCAAACTTCACATGCGAGTTGAGCTTGCGGCGCAAAAATACGGAGAGGCGTGAAATTCGAGGCACATTCTTCGCGTAGTCGTGTGCGCATGTTCCATCCGGCCAGATTGAAACATGGCTAACGTCTGCGGGATATTCGCTATCCCCCAGAGAAATTGGACTAACGCTACCCTGGCTGTCCCATTTGAAGGGTCGATCGTCCGCACCGCGGAGCGCGAAAATCCTCAGGTTTGTGGGTTCGGAGCCAACTCCGATATTCATGACTTCGACCGCAGTAACAGCGTCTCCCGTGTCCAGGATCGCAAAATCACTGTCAGTCGAGATCGCAGCCACCAAGGAAGCGGCAACTTGGCTCGGAACAAAATCCGGCTTGCCCGCGAGGGAACCCCAGCGGTGGAATATCAGACTACGCTTCAACATGGCGTCATGCTAGCCCCCCGGTGATCTCGCGACTACCGACTGTTGGACCTACCAGCCCCTGTCCAACCTCCAGTATGGGCTGGGGGTATGACAATGGATCGTTCACTGCCAGCTGGTCCGCGTGGATGCGGGGACGCGATCTTCCTAACTTGCGGCGTAGGCCGGGGCGGGGACCGGATGGTAGCGAGACTGTTCAGCTGCGCAACGGTTCGTGGTGGTGCCAGACAAGGTAGCGATCTTCCCGCCGTAGCTCAGCGGATCCCCATTCGAGCCTCATGACGCCCCGGTCCATCGAGCAGGCATAGGCGACGAGGACGAGACCGGCCTCCGGAGGTAGTTGCCCTAAATCGCGGTGGACGTCTGGCTCGCCCTCTTCGAGGCCCAGGTCAAGTTCCTGCTGGCGAGGTTCGGGACCGTGGCGGCGGATGAGCTCAGCTCGCAAGCCAACCGCCTTCTTGAGGCGCGCTGCAGTGACGGGCACGTCCTGCTTGGCGTATCGGATGGGGTAGATCACCTGGTCGGCGACGATCATCACGGTGCGCGCCTGAAGTCGCACCGCGGTTGAGTCGGGCAGCGCCGAGAGGCCGGCCGCTAGCTCCTCGTATTGAACTGCGTGGAGCCCGTGTCCATAGGCTTCAAGTGTCTGGGTGTGCACGCCCTGATGGCCGTTCCTCGCGCGGTCGTGAGCACGGGCGAGACATGCCGGGATGATCTCAGCCAGCGGCTCGGCCGCATCTCCGAACGTCGCCCGCGCCCAAGGTGTTTGCGCCCCCACCACGTACCGCCCTTCCCCCAGGTGGCGCCGAGGCGCCGAGCAGCAACTTTCCCAAAAGGTGGCTGTCGCAAGTGAGTTCTGCAAGGGCGCACAGGGGGCGCGATCAGCGCACCGCGGCTCGGGCATGGCAGAACGTCCCACGCAGATGCTCCAACATCGAGATCGGATAAACGATTTCGGCATCCGATTCTGATCTGGCATCCTCAGTAGCACCCCCGTTGAGGGGGTCTTGTCAAAGGAGGCTCGTGAACGAGATGGCTACGCCGGCCGCGCAGTGGACGCTCAAGCCCGGCGACACGATCAAGCGCCAGGAGCTGCACAGCATCTTCGGGGGACGGACGCAGGGCGGCATCGGCCCCTCCGCGAAGACCCCCAACGTGTTCGTCTTCACCGACCCCGTCGCTGGCGAGAAGCACGGCTACTACGACGACTGGATGCCAGACGGCCGCTTCCACTACAGCGGAGAAGGCCAGTACGGAGACCAGCGCATGCTCTCCGGCAACGCCAGCATCCTCAACCACCACGCCGAGGGACGTGCGCTGCGCGTGTTCCAGGGCGCCCGCGGAACCGTCACCTACCGCGGCGAGTTCGTCGTCGACCAGGAGAACCCCTGGTACGAGGCTGACGCGCCCGAGACCAACGACGGCCCGCTCCGCAAGGTCATCATCTTCCGCCTCAAGCCGGTCGACACCGAGCCGAAGAACCCCGCCACCAAGCTGGGACGCCTCCTCAGCGACGACCCGAGCAAGGTGGACGAGCTCCCGCTGGAGCGCAATGAGACGGAGAAGTCGTTCGTCAACCCGAACGGTGAAACCTACGAGGCGGAGCGCCGGGAAGCCAAGCTGGTCAAGGCCTTCGCCGACTACCTCACCGACAAGGGCCACGAGTCCTGCCGGCACAGGATGCTGCCCCCGGGTGAGAGCCGCCCGCTGTTCACCGACCTGTACTCCAAGCAGCTCGGGCTCCTCGTGGAGGCCAAGGGCAGTGTCACCCGCGAGAATGTCCGCATGGCCATCGGCCAGCTCGCGGACTACAGCAGGTTCGTGGACCACTCCGCCCGCGCCATCCTCCTGCCCTCCCAGCCCCGCAAGGACCTGATCGACCTCGCCCAGAGCCAGGGATGTGTCGTGATCTGGCCCGAGGGCAAGAGCTACGGCGGCACCGAGCCGGACCTCATCCCGTAAGCGCTCCCTCAGATCGCCGGTCCGCGGCCTATTCGTGGACCGGCGAGAGATCCGCCGGAGTCTGTAACGCGCTGACCTGGTGAAATGGGTGAGACGCGCGGGGTCACCGGAGCCGTGTGCGCTGGGCGGCATGATGGCTTCATGACCTCTGATTCCAGCAACGCCCCCGTTGAGAGCACCCGACTTACGGCCGTGACCGATGGTGTCGCGCAAGTCTTCACTTGGGAGGCGGACGCGCGGATCGAGGTGCGGGGCATAGGGGGAGAGATCGTGATCGAGGCGAACGCCGCAGGTCTCAGGACGCTCGCTGGACATTTGCTGGTGCTTGCCGCGGAGGGTGTTCCCGATGGGAGTCACCTGCACCTCGAAGACAGCAACGGGCTGGAGGAGGGTTCCCTCAGCCTGGTCCTGGAACGGTGCGATGAGGAGTGAGGACGGCCGGCGGTCGTAGCGCAGCTGGGGGCGGAGCTGACATCCACAGCTGACATCAACGATGGCGGATAGCAGTAGTCGTCTGCGCCTCCCCAGGGGGTGGCTGGCCGTGGGAACTCAGGGCAGGGTGAGTGTCCGGGCGAGCTTACAAAGCAGATGTCGGCGGTTCGAAACCGTCCGCGCCCACCAGCGAAAGGGCCCCCAGCCGCATGCGGCTGGGGGCCTTCTGCATCCCGATCCGACGGCAACGAGGGCATGCAGGGTGGCCGGGTGCGGCGGTCTTGGGCGCGGTGGTTACGGTCCCGGCGTGTCGGCTCGTTTTCCCGAGATCACCTCCGTCGAGGAGTTCATACGCCTGCGCCTCAGCGAGGATCATGCGGAGCGCGACCGTTCGGCGGGGGCGAGTATGCCGCTGAGCGTGTGGTGGCAACTGGTGCAGGGGCATCCGGAGATGCGGTTCTGGGCGGCCCGCAACCGTGATCCTGATGTGCACCGGGAGCTATCCGAGGGGGCTGTTCGAATTCCTGATGGGCCTGGTGCGGTGGACGGCGCGTGCTCGTGGTACATGTCCCTGATGACCGACAAGTACCCGCCGTTCCGGCTGGACATGGGAGGAAGCGAGCCCGTGGCAGGAGTCGTGGAGCCGGCCGGCAGCGGATAACCGTTCGCGCTCACGTGTGCGGAGCCTCCCACCGCTTTCGCGGTCGGGGGCTCTCGTCGTGCCTGCCGTGCGGGGCTGTCGCGGGGCGCTGAGCGTGTGCGTGTGCTCCTCCTCGTGGCTGGTCGATGGCTGTTTCGAGGGCGCAGCTGGGTGCCGGCGGCGCCAGGGAACGGGCCGGGCGAGGGCGGCCACGTCGGCCATGACGGTGGCGGCTGCGCCGAGCGACTGTGCAGGGCCCCGCTGCCGCACGCCGGCTGCCGGGTACCGGTGGTCGACGGTGATGGTCGATGGTGGCCCGAGCCCGAGCCCATCACAGGGGAAGGCCCCCGACCATGAGTGGTCGGGGCCTTCGCCTGGGTAGCCGGTACTAGTGCAGGACCTCGGCCGGTCCCATGCCCGTGTCCGTGGCGGGAGGAGTATGCGTGTCAGGCGGAGTCTCCGTGCCGGGGGCCGGAGGGGTTTCCGTGCCTGGAGCCGGCGGGGTTTCCGTTCCCGGTGCGGGCGGAGTCTCCGTGCCGGGGGCGGGCGGGGTTTCCGTTCCCGGGGCCGGTGGAGTCTCGGTGCCGTGGGTCGGCGGGGTGCCCGGGGCCGGGTTGGGTTCCGGGGCCGGGTTGGGCTCGGGCTTGTGCTCGCAGTACACCTTGTTCTTGAAGAACTTGCAGCCCGGCATGTTCTCCACGTCGCGGGGCCTGTTGCCCTTGCCCTTGTTCTTCTTTTTCCCTTGCTTGTTCTTGCCCTTGCCTTTGCCGCCGTGGTCACCCTTTGCGTAGTCGACATGGCTGGCCACGGCGCTGGTCGCCTCGGTGGTGTGCGCTGCCGGGGCGGCGAATGCGCTGGTGGGCAGCAGGGCGCCTCCTCCGACGAGCGCGGCCGAAACGGCGAGAATAGTGAGACGGTGCTTTCGAGAAGTGCGGATCATGAGAGTGCTCCTTCGGTGAGAAAGGTCGAGCGGGGAAATTCCAGTAGGGCCGCTGAGCACGTGGTACGTCATGTCACCGGATTTCGGGACTTGACAGGCCCCCGATGGCCCTCGCGGCTCGTGTGGCGCGGCTGTCATGGTGTGGTGGCGGTCTTGGTGACCTTGGAAGACCGCCACGCCGGCCTGAGCGGGCGCGGGCCCGTACGTGCGAAGACCCCCGGCCGGTGCTGGTCGGGGGTCTTTCGGTCGAGCGGTTTCAGGCGTTGGGGCGCTTGCCGTGATTGGCCTTCTTCTTCTTGCGGGCCCGACGCTTGTTCCCTCGTTTGGCCATGGTGCGAGTCTCCCTCAATTGGTGACTTTTCATGACTTCGTCAGTCTAGATTCGGCCCCGAACCTCCGCATCAGCTCTGCCCCATCCGGGGTCGAGCTGCCCCGACAGCGGGATAGTGGATGTATGTGCCGTTCCATTAAGACCCTGCGCCCGCCCGCCATCCCCGACAAGGCCACCGAGGAGGAGATCCGGGCCGCCGCCCTGCAGTACGTACGGAAGGTGTCCGGCTTCCGGGTGCCGGCCGCGCACAACCGCGAGGTGTTCGAGGCGGCCGTGGACGCCGTCGCCGAGGCGACAGCGGCGCTGCTCGACGGTGTGCACGTACGGGGACAGGCCGCCGCCCCGGCGTAAGCCGGACCGGCCATGCCCGCCTTCCCGGCCTATGTCGTCTACGCGGCCCCGGTGCCCGCGGCGCGGCGGCGCAGCACCCAGATCCCGGCGCCGAGCGCGCCCGCGGCGAGCGCGCCTCCGACGGCGATCTGCCCCGGGCTCATCGAGCCGATGCTGCCGCCCGTACCGCCGCGGGCCGCGCCCGAGGCGACCTGCAGCGAGACGGTGACGCGCTCGCCGCCGGGGCCGCCGCACTCGAAGGTGACGCGGTGCGTGCCCGGGTTGGCGTCGCGGAAGACGGTGGCGCTGCCGTAGAGGTTGGTGGCCTCCAGATTGCCGGGGGTCAGTCGGACCTCGCTGAACGCGGTCGACGTGGCCCGGCCGGTCCTGGTCCCGCAGCCGTCGACATTGAGGGCGACCCGGCCGCCCGGGGCGACGGTGGTGGGGGAGACGCCGGCGGAGGGAGCGGCGTACGCGAACGTGGCGGGAGCGGCGGCGGCGATGAGGGTCGCGGCCGCGATGGCCATCAGGCGTCGGGATGTGACGGGTGACGTGGCAGGCTGCTTGGCGGGCATGGAGAGAACTCCTCGGCTCCTCGAAACGGCGCGGCCAGGGCACGGATGTGACGCGGATTCGGTTGCGCACCGTGCTGTGGACGCTAGGAGCCCGGGCCGGGGGCGGCGATCGGGGCCGGGTGAACGGGTGAGCCACTGCTCCGCCCGGGGGAGCAGACAGACGCCTGCCTGGGGGTGGCGTGGCCGCGGACGGCGGGCTGCCGGGCGTGCTGCGTGCGGACGCCATGCTGCCGGAGGCGTGTCCGCCGACGTACCGCCCGCGGACGTCCTGCTGCCTGGCGTCGCTTCCGTCGGCGGCCAGGCCGAGGAGTGTGCCCTACGCCGCCGGAGCCGCCGTCGTGGGCGGGCGGCGGACGAGGAAGGCCGCCAAGGCGCCCGCGGCGAAGAGGGCGACGACCGAGAGCGCGGTGCCGAGCCACTGGGTGCCCAGCCACTGGGTGCCGAAGTAGCCGAGGGCGACGCTGTAGCCGGCCCAGGCCATGCCCGCCAGGACCGACCAGGGCAGGAACTCCGCCACCTTGCGCTGCGTCTTGCCCGCGCCCAGGGACACCACGGAACGCCCGGCCGGCGCGAACCGCGCGATCACCACCAGGGCGCCGCCACCGCGCGCCAGGGCCGTGCCGAGGCGCTCGTGGGCCCGGGTCAGCCGGCGGGAGCGGGCGATGGCCCGGTCCAGGCGGGCTCCGCCGCGCTGGCCCAGCCGGAACGCGGCCATGTCACCCAGCACCGAGGCCGTCGTCGCGATGACGAGCAGCGCAAGGATGTCCGGGACCTGCGCGGGCACCGGCACCGGTCCCGCCGCACCGGCGGCCGCCGCGGCCGCCGCAGCGGTGATCACCAGCACCCCGCTCGGCAGCACCGGAAGGAAGACGTCGAGCACGACGGACACCGCCACCAGGGCGTAGATCCATGGGCTCGCGGTCAGCGACCCCAGCGTCTCAAGCAAAACGGGACTCCCCAGTCCGGTTGACGTGCTGCGGCATGAAGCGCCGCGACGTCGCGGGGGAGCGGCAGGAGCGGCTTGACAGCCATACAGCGTACGCCCGGCCCCCGTACCCCGGGAGCCCGGGGCGGCAGCCACACCGCCGCCGCGTCAACTCCGCCACCATCGGGGCCCGCTGCCCGAGCAGCCCCCATCGTCCTGGGCCCGCAGGCGCCCGCGATCCGCCGCCTCCGACGCTCGGGCACCACCGGGTCCCCCGATCAGGCAGAGTCCCCCGATCCCGCAGGGTCCCCCGATCCCGCAGGGTCGCCTACTCCGCCGCCGTGAGGTCCCGGTCCAGGACCGTCACCAGCCGGGCCCCCTCGCGCTTCTTCCGCGCCTGCTCCAGCCGCAGCCGTGCCGACCGACCCGACAGCGCCAGCGTCATCAGCTGGTTCCCGAACCACGGCCCGTCCGTACGCCGCCAGTTCAGCGGCGGCCGGCCCGTCCGCCCGTGCAGCGAGAAGCCGCGCCCCAGCCACCGGCCCGTCCGCGACCAGCCCAGCCGGAAGCCCCACTTCACCGCCGTATGGATGGAATTGTGAACCGGCGAGCACGTCAGCTGGAACACCCGCGCGGTACTCGGTATTCGGGGCTCGGCCACATACGCGTGATGCACGTCCCCCGAGAGCACGCAGACCGTCGCCGGCGCCCGCGGCCCGGTGCCCACCTCCTCGATCAGATCGGTCAGCGCCGCGAACGAGGCAGGGAACGCCGCCCAGTGCTCCAGATCGCTGCGCCGGCGCAGATCCTCCCCGATGCGCGCCCACCGCGGCCCCCGCTCCCCACGGCACAGCGCGGCATTCCACGTCTCGGCATCATGGATCAGCGGCGGCATCAGCCAGGGCAGCGAGGACCCGATCAGCAGATGGTCATAACCCCCGTGCCCGGCGAGGGCGTTCTCCCGGAGCCACTGCTGCTCCGTCGGGTCGAGCATCGCCCGCCCGTCCTCGGCCAGCACCCGCGCGGCCCGCGTGTCCACCATCAGCAGCCGGGTCCGGCCGAAGTCGCGCCGGTAGCTCCAGCGCACCGTGGCCGGATCGGCGTCCGCCGCGGACGCGAAGGCCCGTAGCACGTCCGTACCGTCGGGAGTGTCCAGGACCGCCGCGTACACCTCGTCCGCCGCCAGCTCGGCCGGCGAGAGGTTCCCCAGGTGCTGGTACACCCAGTACGACATCAGCCCGCTGAGCACGCGCTCGCGCCACCACGGCGTCGCCCGCATCTCCGCCAGCCACGCCGCGCTCGTGTTCCAGTCGTCGATCACGTCGTGGTCGTCGAATATGTGCAGGCTCGGCACGGTCGACAACAGCCAGCGGATCTCCGGATCGAGCCACGACTCGTAGTAAAGCCGCGTGTACTCCTCATAGTCCGCGACCTGGGCGCCCGGCGCCTCCCGCAGATCCCGCCGGGCCGCGAGCCACTGCCGGGTCTCCTTCGACAACGCATCGGCGTACACCTGGTCGCCGAGGAGCAGCAACACGTCCGGACGCACCGCCTCCGGGTCCGCCGCCAGCCGCGCCGCGAGGGTGTCGAGCGCGTCCGCGCCGTGCGGCCCGTGCCGGCCGGCGGGCGGCGCGGCCTGCCGGCATGAGCCGAACGTGACGCGCAGCCCGGGGGCGGGACGGCCCGGTCCCGCCACGGTGGGAGTCGTGATCGCGCTCGGCGGGAAGCCGCTGTCGACCAGGGGCCAGACCGGCCGGTCGTCCAGGAGCACCTCGTACGCCGTGGTCGTGCCCGGGGCCAGACCGGTCACCGGCACCAGCGCGTAGTGGTGACCGGCTATCTGGAAGGTGCGGGCACTGCCGCCCGCCCCGTCGGCGCACCGCACCTCGGCCGTGCACGGGCGGTCCGCCTCGACCCATATCGTGGCCGATCCGCCCGTGTCCCAGTCGACGTGGCGCAGCAGCGGCCCCAGACGCAGTCCGGCCATGCAACTCCCCCTCCTCCGTAGCCCCTTCGATCACGGTACGACGGGGAGGGGGAGCCACGCCTCCCCCTGACGGGGGAAAGATCGGCGGACTCGGGTCAGCAGCCGTTGAGGATGTTGACCAGGGCCGTCTTCTCACCCGAGTCCATGCTCAGGCCCCAGTACTGCTTCACCTGGACCCACATCCGTGCGTACGTACAACGGTAGGCCGTCCGCGGCGGCAGCCACTTGCCGGGGTCGAGGTCGCCCTTGGCCTGGTTGACGTTGTCGGTGACCGCGATGAGCTGCGGGCGGGTGCGGTCGTTGGCGAACTGCTGGCGCGTGCTGGTGGTCCAGGAATGGGCACCGGAACGCCAGGCCTCGGCGAGCGGGACGACGTGGTCGATGTCGAGGTCGGAGGCGGCGGTCCAGGTGGCGCCGTCGTACTCGGAGTACCAGCTTCCGCTCACCGCGGCGCAGGCCGAGTCCTGGACGACGTTCACGCCGTCCCGCTTGAGGACGGTCTCGCGGGTGTTGCAGGTGCCGGAGACGGTGCTCCAGTGCGGGAAGAGGTCGCGGCTGTAGCCGCTGGTGGACCCCTCGGCCTTCGGCGTGACCGTGGCCAGGTACGCGCGGGCGGCCGAGGCGCTGATGGGGGTGGGCGGGGCGGCCTGGGCGGTCGGCGCGTTGAGGAGGGAGGTGAGCGCGGCAAGTGCCGCCGCTGACGCGAGCACGCCAATTCGACGCGCGTAGACGCTGGGTATGAGTGCCATGAGGGGCTCCCTGGATGCGGGGGGTGTGGCCGTACGGCCCCGGCGGGGCGTGGCCATGCTGACGGCGCCGGGTTTCGAGGGGATGGGCGCCAGGTGACAGCGTGGCGACATGAGCACGTCACATCAAGTCGGGCAAGGGTCCTGATTTAAATGGAAGTTGAGATTCCGCACTCTGGGAGGGGCGGGCGTGGCGGGTGAGGCGGGCCGGTGTGGGGCAAAGCGGTGTGGGGCAGGACGGTGTGGAGCAGCGCGGGGCGGGGCGGGGTAGGTCCGGTGTGGGGCAGGGCGGGACCAAAGGCCCATTCCGGCCGGCCGCGGGCGTCGCGTAGTCTGTTCGGAGCAGAAGGGGAGTAGCTCTTCGCCGGACCGTCGACATACTGCTGGGTCACCCCAGCCGGCGCCCGGAGGCAGGCCACGTACAGCGGCCGGCCAGCGAGACCTTCGGCCGCAGTGTCCTGTCCACGCGTGGGCGCGTTTCGTACGCGCATACGCACACCAGGGTGCCGCCGAGCCGAAGCGACCCCTGAAACACCCCAGGTCTCTCGGTACCGATGGCGTCCTGCCCGACCGATTGAGGTTCCACCCCCGTGTTCAGCTTCAGCATCACGGCGATCGCCTTCGGCGTCGTCTTCCTTGCCGAACTCCCCGACAAGACGGCCCTCGCCGGCCTGATGCTCGGCACGCGCTACCGCGCCTCCTACGTCTTCGCAGGCGTCGCCGCCGCCTTCGCCGTACACGTCGCCCTCGCGATCGCCGCCGGCAGCGTGCTCACCCTCCTCCCGCACCGCCTCGTCCAGGCCGTCGTCGGCATCCTCTTCCTCCTGGGCGCGGCCATGCTGCTCCTGAAGAAGGACGACGGGGAGGAGGAGGTCAAGCCGCCCGCCGACCAGTCCTTCTGGAAGGTCTCGGGGGCCGGCTTCATGCTGATCCTGGTGGCGGAATTCGGTGACCTGACCCAGATCATGACCGCCAACCTCGCCGCGCGGTACGACGACCCCGTCTCCGTCGGCATCGGCGCCGTACTGGCCCTGTGGGCGGTCGCGGGCATCGGCATCCTGGGCGGGCGCACCCTGATGAAGTACGTGCCGCTGCGACTCATCACCAAGATCGCGGCCGCGGTGATGGCGGCGCTGGCCGTCTTTTCGCTGTACGAGGCGATCGCGGGCTGACGGGGGGCGGGGGTTGGCGGGGTCCGGCCCGGAGGCCGGCGGAGGCTGGCGGGGTCCGGCGGGGTCCGGTGGGGGCGGGTCGCAGGTGGGGATATCCCGTTGCGGGAAGTGCGTGTACAGGTCACGCTCGTGCGCGTGACCGACACCACCGCCCCCGCGGGGCCCTCCAGCCCCACAGGCTCCTCCAGCCGACCCGCGCCCCCGGCTGGATCCGTCCCCTCCTCCGACCGCCGGTTCGGCTGGTCCAACATGTTCGTCCACCCCGACGAGGACATCCGGACCGACGGTGGGTTCCAGGGCGAACGGGCCGTGCTCGCCGGCTACCTGCGCGATCAGCGGCTGACGCTGGAGCTCAAGTGCGCGGGCCTCGACGCGGAGGCCCTCGCGCGCCGCTCGGTGGAACCGTCCAACCTGTCCCTGCTCGGTCTCGTACGCCACCTCGCGGGCGTTGAGCAGTACTGGTTCCGGCAGGTCATGGCGGGCCAGGACGTACGCCGCCACTACCGCTCGGAGGACGAACCCGCGGGCGAGTTCACCGGCGCGGTGGCCGACCCGGCGGTGGTCGCGGACGCGTGGGCGCGCTGGCGGGCCGAAGTCGCCTTCGCGGAACAACTCGTCGCGCAGGCCCCCAGCCTGGGCGTCACGGGCGTCACGGGCGTCACGGGCGTTACGGGCGTCACGGGCGTTACGGGCGTCCCGGGCGTCACGGGCGTGACGGGCGGCACAGGCGACGCGGGAGGTGTTGGGGGTGCAGGAGGCGCGGGCGACGAGCCGATGGAACTCCGCGAGGTCCTGGTCCACATGATCGAGGAATACGCCCGCCACAACGGCCACGCGGACTTCCTACGGGAACGCATCGACGGGCGAGTGGGCCAGTAGGGCGGGGCTTCGGGGGAGCGGGATCAGAGAAGCGCGGGTGGGGGTTTCCCGTCAGTCTCATCGTCCTTCCGTGGCGGGCCGGCCCCTCAAGGGCGCTCCTTCGTCGCGTCGCTACGCGATGGCCTTCGGCCACCCTTGACCGACCGACCCGCCACGGAAACCCGAAGACAGCCGAGAAACCCCAAAAAGAACGAGCCGGGCGATCGGAACAGGGGCGGCCCCGTCGGTGGTTTCCGGGCGGGCGTTCCGGTGCGCACCCGATCGCTACGCGCTTCGCACGTCTCAGCGTCTGCCGGCCGTCCTGGGCTGGACAAAAGCCGCCACCGATCGCTACGCGCTTCGCCGGTCCCGGCGACTGCCGGCCGTCTGGGGTTGCTTGGTTAGTTCAATTCCGACACGTCATTGAACATGCTGTTTCGCCAGGAATTCACTATTTCCAGAAAGCTGAATTCTGTGCTGTTGTCGTGATCGTCGATCTTGGGGGCCGGTTCTTTTTCGGATATGACGATCGTGGGGGCGGTGCATGCGCCGGAGGATAGTGCGACGCCGCCCACGGCCAGCGCGGTCACGGTGGTGAACAGGGCGAGACGCGGGGTGCGGGTCATGGGGATCCTCCTCCATGAGGAAGCGGCGGACGGCAGGTGAAGGGCGAGGTGGGCGGGCTAGCCCGTGACTCAATTGAGCTTGATCGGGCGGACGGCGTCATGTCGCTGAATCTCGTGGCTTGACAGCCGCCATGCGGGCATCTTCGGCTGCCTGCAGCTGGTGTCTGATGGCGAGCGGCGGTGTCAGCGTGCGCGACTAGGGTTGCTGATCATCTACTCAAGGGGGCCCCGCCATGGGCATTCATCCTGACGTGGCCATATTGCTCGATCTTGTGCCGGCGGACTTGGCCGGTGGCGAGCGGATCGACTGGGATGCGGCCGAGGCTGCGCTGGGCACCAGGCTGCCGAGTGACTACAAGGCTCTACTGGACACGTACGGCGTGGGCGATCTCGGAGAGCTCGTCATCCTGCCGCCGCTCCCGAGTGACGTGCGCGGGTACGAAAGCTGTCACATCGGAAGCACGACAGCCGGCCTGCGCGGGCTCTGGGAGGACGACTCAGGTGTCCCGGGTGTGGCGCTCGGCGCGGATGCCGTTCTTCCCTGGGGCTCTGGGATGAACGCCAACGAGATGGGCTGGCTCATGAACGGCCCTGACCCGGACAAGTGGCCTGTCGTGGCCTGGCGTCGGCACCACTCGTGGGGCGAGTCGCCTTGGGCTCTGTTCGACTGCGGCATGGTCCGGTTCATGACCCGCATGATGCTGGGCCAGTTCGACGCCTGCCCACTCGGCGACGCTTCCCTCTGGAAGCGGACGGACACCTTCGTCAGCTGGCGCGAGCAACGTCGACGGCATCTGGCCGGGCTGGACCCGTACACCGGCGAGCCCGATCCCTACGCCCACATGTACCCCGCCATTGACGACTAGATATTGATTCCAAGGTCAGTGGTCATAGGCGGTCTGCGAGCGGATGACCGGTCCGCCGGTCTTGTGGTTGTGCCAGATCGCGGCGGTCAGGGCGAGGAGTCGTTGCAGGACGCGGACGGTGACCCCGGCGGGCGTGCGGCCGCCGTGCCGTTCGAGGTCGAGCTGTCCCTTGAGGGTCTGGTTGACCGACTCGATCAGCTGTCGCAGCGGCCTGAACAGCTCGGCTCCGGCCCGTTGGGGTTCGCCCCTGCGGGCCGGCCGCAGCAGACGGACGCCCAAGTCGGCGAGGTCGCGCTCGGCGACGAGGTCTATCTGGACTCACCATGCTGGCCTGCCGTAGTCGCCGCAGCAGCCCGGTTGGCCCAGGTGCTGGTGTCCAACGATCACTCGCGTTGAGCGAGCTGCATGACGCCGGCCATCGCTGGCCGCTCGGTACCGAGACGGTTCCGCCCGGGACGGAAGCCCAGCACGTCGATTCATGAGCGCAGTCGATCCCTTGGAACACCATGATTCTTCCGAAAGATCGTGACCCCCGCTTCATCACCATCCGCCGTGGAGGGACGCTTACGGATTCCGACCATCGGCTGCTGGCTTTGTGGGCTGCCGCGTGCGCGGAGCACGTTCTGCACCTCTTCGAGTCGGTGGAGCCCTCGGACCCACGGCCCCGTGAGGCGATCGAGCAGATTCGGGCATGGGCGTGCGGCGAGATCAGGATGTCTCAGTCCCGAGCGGCGGGTGGTCACGCGATGGCTGCGGCAAGAGTGTTGAGCGGAGCCGCTCGGCACGCCGCCTTCGCTGCCGGCCAGGCGGCTGTCGTGGCGCATGTCGCCGCACACGAACTCGGCGCCGCGGCCTACGCGATCAAGGCCGTGCGTGCGACCGCTCCCGGACGGGAGGGCGAGAGCGCCGGTAGGCTCGAGTGCCTTTGGCAGCGCGAACAGCTACCCGATGAGATTCGTGAACTCGTCTTGGATGACCAGCGGTTGCGAAACGGGATCTGCTGGTCGGTCTTCGACTGTTGACGGGGACGGGTGAACGAGTCAGGTGCCATGCCGGAGCCGGCCTGGTTGATAGCCGCGAACGTCGTGGCTTGGCGTCGGTGAGGACTACGCAGAGACCGCCTCCCCGACGCTGGAGCGGTATGCGCGCCAGTACCGGGCGGAGATCGCGAGATCCAATCCCCACCCTGACCGATGCCTGTGCCACGCCTGTCTCACCGGCGAGTCCGCCCAGCCGGAACGTGTCTCGGCGATGTGGACCGAATCGAGCCCCTGATACCGGCCGCCCCGCGCGTGCTCGCCCCTCAGGTCCCGAGCCAGATCGCGACGGCTGCCACCATCGTGCCTGTGTCCGACCCCAGACGGCCGGCAGCCGCCGGGACCGGCGAAGCGCGTAGCGATCTGTGGCGGCTTATGTCCAGCCCAGGACGGCCGGCAGACGCTGAGACGTGCGAAGCGCGTAGCGATCGGGTGCGCACCGGAACGCCCGCCCGGAAACCACCGACGGGGCCGCCCCTGCTCCGATCGCCCGGCCCGTTCTTTTGGGGGTTTCTCGGCTGTCTTCGGGTTTCCGTGGCGGGTCGGTCGGTCAAGGGTGGCCGAAGGCCATCGCGTAGCGACGCGACGAAGGAGCGCCCTTGAGGGGCCGGCCCGACACGGAAGGACGATGAGACTGACGGGAAACCCCCACCCCGCCTTCTCTGATTCCGCCCGGCCCAGATCCCGCCCCCGAAGCCGGGCCTCAGGCCGTCGCAGCCACCGTGAGCTGGATCGAGCCGTTCTCGGTGCTCGTCACCGTGAGGGTCGTCAGGTCCGCGACGTGGGTCGTCGGGGCGTGGGCGGCTGCGCGGGGGCCCACGCCGATCACGCGCATGCCTGCCGCGCGGCCGGCGGCGATGCCCGCGGCCGAGTCCTCGAACACGATGCAGTCGGCCGGGTCCACGCCCAGTGCGGCGGCGCCCTTGAGGAAGCCCTCGGGGTCGGGCTTGCTGGCCTGGACGGACTCGGCCGTGACCCGTACCGCGGGCATCGGAAGGGCGGCGGCCGTCATCCGGGCCGTGGCCAGGGCGGCGTCGGCGGAGGTGACCAGGGCGTGCGGCAGGGCGGCTATCGCCGCCATGAACGCCGGGGCGCCCGCGACCGGGACCACACCGTCGGTGTCGGCGGTCTCGCGGGCCAGCATCACGGCGTTCTCGGCGTGGTTGATCTCCATCGGACGGTCCGGCAGGAGGACGGCCATGGTGGCGTAGCCCTGGCGGCCGTGCACCACCTTCAGGGCTTCCTCCGGGTCCAGACCGTGGGACAGCGCCCAGTCACGCCAGCACCGCTCGACCACCGCGTCGGAGTTGACGATCGTGCCGTCCATGTCCAGGAGCAGCGCTTTGGCGGTGAGGACGACGGGTGCGGTGGTGGTGCTGGCCGGCATCGGCGGGGCTCCAGACGGGGCGGGAAAAGAGAACAAGTGGTTCCGTCCACCGGTCAGGGAATGAGGACGGAACCACTTTGTTCCCACACGATACAAAACGAAGGGCGGTGTTCGCCACCGGCGGGGGTGTGACCCCTGTCCCTACGGTGTGTCCCCACGCTCGGGGCCCGGCACGCTGTGCCCCCGCGACATGGGCTGTCCCACGGCACGGTGTGTCCCCACGCCACGGTGTCCCCACGTAGCCGCTCCCGGCAGCGGCTACCCCTCCAGCGCCTTGCGGGTCACCGGACCGTAGATGCCCCACTCCTGGTCGTCGATGCCGCGGGAGTACTGGAACTCCGACAGCGCGTCCTCGACCCGCCAGTCGAACTTCCCGTGGAACTTGCCCCGGTACAGGCCCTGCGCCGACAGCAGCCGCTGCAGCTTCTCCACCTCCGGACCCGAGTCGCCGTAACGCAGGATCGGGGCCTGCGAGGGCGGCGGGGTGGACGAGCGGCTCGCGCTGGGCGACGGGCTCGCGGACGGGGGCGCGGACGTACGGGACGCGCTCGGTGACGGGGACGGCGACGCCGACTTCGAGGCGCTCGGCGACGGGGAGGCCGAAGCGGACGGGCCGCCCGAGGCCTGGGTGGGGGTCGGGGACGGTGCGGCCGGGGCTGCGCTCACCGCGGGCGACGGCGCCTTCGCGTCGAGCAGGGTGACCTCGTTCCCCGAGTCGCTCGGAAGCACCCAGACCGCCATGGCCGTCCCGCTGAGGGCGACCACCGCCGCGGCACCGAGGAGCAGCGCCAGCGGGCGGCGAGAACCGGAGCCGTTTCGCTTCTCCGGGCCCCCGCCCCCGCCCCCACCCCCTCCCTCGCCCGTTCCGCCTCTGCCGCCGTCTATGCCGCCGCCTGTGCCCATGCCTGCGCCTGCGGGCGGGTGGTCCGGATCCGGGATGGCCCAGAGGCGGGTCGTGTCGGCCAGGTGCGGGGCGTGCACCGGTGGACCGTCCTGCCACGGGACCGTCGGCGGCGCGACAGGTATCCCGTACGCCGGGGTGTCGTCCTGCGCCGGCTCCGGGCGCGGGTTCGGGGTGACCACGCCGGATATCGGCGGCGGGGACACCTCGTCCGGCTCGCCCGGGTTGGACAGCGTCACGTACGGACGGATGCGCAAGGGGTTGAAACCCACACCCGGCGCACACCCGCAGCCGGCGCCGACAGCGCCGCAATCTGGACAGTGCTCACCGCTCACTGGACTCCTTCCCTGGCCGTTGCCTGCGATTATGCAGACCCGCCGGAGTGCTCCTCACCAGCCCGAGAGGCCATAACCGGACACACCGCTCAGGATGGAGATGTTGATCCGGCCTGAGGAGGAATGATGGCTCAGGATGTGACCACGGATGCCGTGGGCCCCGGTCGCGGCCCGCGGAAGCCCGGCCCCGTCTCCGAACACACCTCCCGCGAGGTCCTCGTCTCCATCGGCGCCCTGCTGCTGGGCCTGCTGATCGCCGCGCTCGACCAGACCATCGTCTCCACCGCCCTGCCGACCATCGTCAGCGAACTCGGCGGCATGGCCCACCTCTCCTGGGTCGTCACCGCCTACATGCTCGCCTCCACCGCGGCCACCCCCCTGTGGGGGAAGCTCGGCGACCAGTACGGACGCAAGAAGCTCTTCCAGTACGCCATCGTCATCTTCCTGATCGGGTCGGCGCTCTGCGGGCTCGCCCAGGACATGCCCCAGCTCATCGGCTTCCGCGCCCTCCAGGGCCTGGGCGGCGGCGGACTGATCGTGCTGTCGATGGCGATCGTCGGCGACATCGTCCCGCCCCGCGAACGCGGCAAATACCAGGGCCTCTTCGGCGCCGTCTTCGGCGCGACCAGCGTGCTGGGCCCACTGCTGGGCGGCCTCTTCGTGGACCACCTGTCCTGGCGCTGGGTCTTCTACATCAACCTCCCCATCGGTCTCGTCGCGCTCGTCGTCATCGCCGCCGTCCTGCACATCCCGGCCCGCTCCTCCAAGCACACCATCGATTACATCGGCACCTTCCTCATCGCCTGCGTCGCCACCTGCCTCGTCCTCGTCGCCTCCCTCGGCGGCACCTGGGGCTGGGGCTCCGCCCGGATCATCGGCCTCGCCGTCCTCGGCGCCGCGCTGCTCGCCGTCTTCGTCTTCGTGGAACGCAAGGCCGCCGAACCCGTCCTCCCACTGGGCCTGTTCCACATCCGCACCTTCACCCTCTGCTCGGCGATCAGCTTCGTCGTCGGCTTCGCGATGTTCGGTGCGATGGTCTACCTGCCGACCTTCCTCCAGGTCGTCCAAGGCGTCTCACCGACCATGTCGGGCGTCCACATGCTGCCGATGGTGCTCGGCATGCTGATCTCCTCCACCGCCTCCGGCCAGATCGTCAGCCGCACCGGCCGCTGGAAGGTCTTCCCGATCGCCGGCACCGGCGTCACCGCCATCGGCCTGCTCCTCCTGCACCAGCTGCACCGCACCAGCTCCACCTGGGAGATGAGCATCTACTTCTTCGTCTTCGGTGCCGGTCTCGGCCTGGTCATGCAGGTACTCGTCCTGGTCGTGCAGAACGCCGTCAGCTACGCCGACCTCGGCGTCGCCACCTCCGGTGCCACCTTCTTCCGCTCCATCGGCGCCTCCTTCGGCGTCGCGATCTTCGGCACGGTCTTCACCAACGGGCTCGAGAACAAGCTCGCCGCCTCCCTCGCGGATGTCCAGCTGCCCGCCGGAGCCGGCGTCGCGCAGCTGGAGGCCGACCCGCGGGCCATCACCACGCTCCCGGCCGGCATTCGTCCCCGCGTGCTCGACGCCTACGCCGAAGCCATCACCGACGTCTTCCTCTACGCCGTGCCGATCGTCCTGGTCGCCTTCGTGATCGCCTGCTTCCTGAAGGAGGACAAGCTCCGCACCTCGGTCACCGCACCCGATGTGACCGAGACCCTGGCCTCCAACCCGGTCCACCGCTCCTCCCGTGACGAGGTCGCCCGCGCACTGTCGGTCCTCGGCACCCGCGAGGGCCGCCGCCACGTCTACGAGAAGATCACCGCGAAGGCGGGCTACGACCTGCTGCCCGCCGCCAGCTGGCTGCTGCTGCGGATCAAGAAGTACGGCTCCACCGAGCCCGCGCTGCTCGCCGAGCGAACCAACGTGCCACTGAAGGCCGTCACGGAAGCCGCCCGCCAGGTCGAGGGGCGCGGGCTCGCCACCCGCGACGGACTGGCGTTGATCCTGACCGACAAGGGGCGCGAGACCGCCGAGAGGCTCGCCGAGGCCCGGCAGGAGTCCCTCGCCGAACTGCTCGGCGACTGGTGGGGCCCGGACCGCCCGACCGACCTGATCAAGCTGGTCGAGGAGATCAATACGGAGCTGTGCGGATCCGACGCCGAGGAGCCCTACGACGCCGCGCCGCGACGGGACCACGCCGCGCACTAGACCCGTGCCGTGCGGTGGGCCCCTGCGGGGTCAGACCGGGGGTCAGACCGGGGGGCAGGTCACGGGTCAGACCAGGCGCTTCTCGAACCAGTGCTCCGCGTACGGGCCCGAGCTGTACGCGGGTATCTCCGCGTACCCGTGACGCGCGTACAACGCGCGGGCCTCGACGAGATCCGACCGGGTGTCCAGCCGGACCCGCTCCGCGCCCAGCGCACGGGCCTGCGCCTCCAGCACCCCGAGCAGCGCCGCCCCGCCGCCGGTACCGCGGGCGCGCGGGTCGACATACACCTTGGTGAGCTCGGCGGTGGCGGGGTCGAGCAGGCGCAGGCCGCCGCACGCGAGGGGCTCGCCTGCGCGCCGGCCCACGACGAACTGGCCCGTCGGCGGGAGCAGCCCGTCGTCCGGGAAGTCCAGCAGCCCCTGGTCGATCTCGGCTTCGGTGACCTGCCGTTTCCAGTACCGGCCGGCGACCTCGGCGTAGTACGCGCGGCGCAGGAGCGTGGCGTCGGGGGAGGTGACGGGTTCGGGGACGGCGGTCCACGACGCGGAGGCCGCGAGAGGTGCGGTGGCCGTGCGGCGCTCGCCGCCGAGCCGGCCGCCGCCGAGCCGGCCGCCGCCGAGCGGGTCGCCGTGCCTGCCGCGCTGGTCACTGGGTGTGTTGATCGTGTTCATGGAGTCATTGTGGAGTTCGCGGCGGAAGTCCCGCGTGGAATATCCACAACGCCGGGCCGATGATAGGTAAAGGACATTTCGCGCGACCCGGAGGGTGTGAAACGCCATGTCAGAGCATCCCGACTGTGCCTTGGTCCGCCGCGGCTACGAGGCCTTCGGCAAGGGCGACCTGGAGACGATGGGCACGCTGCTGACGGCTGACGTGATCCACCACGTGCCCGGCAGCAACCCCATGTCCGGGCACCACAAGGGCCGCGAGAACGTGCTCGACTTCTACCGCCGGCTCGGCGAGGAGACGAAGGGCACCTTCCAGGTCCACCTGGAATCGGTGCTGGCGGACGGGCGGGGGCACGTGATGAGTTTCCACACGGCGCGCGGTGACCGCGGCGACCGCGGCATCGAGATCCGCGAAGGGCTCTTCTTCACGATCGTCGGCCACAAGATCACCGACATCGACCAGTGCACCGCGGACATCGACGAGGAAGACGCCTTCTGGAGCTGACGCACGCCCCCGACGCACATCCCTCAGGGGTGCGGAGTGGGGGGGGGGGGGGGGGGGGGGGGGGGGGGCGTGCCCCCCCCCCCCCCCCCCCCCCCCCCCGCACCCCGCACCCCTGACGGGTCAGGCCTTCTTCGGCGCCGCCTGCTGCACGACCTCGAACGACCACACCGTCGACGCCGAAGCCGCCGGCCTCGGCCGCTCGCCGCCGCCCTCGCCGCCCTCGGAACCCGCGCCGCCGCCCTGGTGAGCGGCCTTCATCGGCCCCTCCATCCACGCCTGGAAGTCCTCCTCCGAACGCCAGCGCGTGTAGACGAGGTACTGGTCGGTGCCCTCCACCGGGCGCAGCAGCTCGAACCATTCGAACCCGTCCGAACCCTCCACCGTCCCGGCCCGAGAGGCGAAGCGCCGCTCCAGAACTTCCCGCTGCTCGGCGGGAACCGTCAGTGCGTTGATCTTCACGATGCTCATGGGAGCCATCCTAGGTATCCCGCGGGAGATATCGTCGTGCGGGTAATGGAGCGCGGCAGCCAGGCGAAGTCAGGGTTGCGGTCAACAGGGCGGGAGGCCGGCGAGGCGTGGCTAACGCGGCAGAGCACAGTGGTGCGAACGGACATGCCGGGGTCATAGGCGATAGCGGCAGGCTCGGGGCGGCACGCCTCCTCCTGTGGGCGCTGGCGGGCGCCCTCGCCGTCAGACAGGCGGCCGCGGTGCTGCGGGTGCCACCCGGCGAGTGGCTCAGCGGCCTGCACCTTCCCGCCGCCCTCCCCGGCTCGCTCTACGACTCCGGCCAGTTCGCCGGCACCCCCTTCGCCGGGCTGGTCCTGAAGCCGCTCGTCGGCTTCGCCGCCCCCTCCCTGGAGGTGGCCTGGACCTGCGTGACGCTGCTGTGCGTCGCCGCGATCGGGCTCGTCGCCGCGCGCGGCCTGCCCGACCCCGTGCCGCGGCGCACCGCGCTGCTCGCCGCGCCCGTGCTGACCGCGCTGATGATGGTCTCGCTGCCCGTCCGCGAGGCCGCCTCACCGGGCCAGACCGCCGTCCTGCCGGTGCTGCTGGTGCTCCTGGCGGTCTTCCGCGTGCCCGGAGACCGGCCCGCGGGCTTCCTCGTCGGCCTCGCGGCCGCGCTCCAGCCGGCGCTGCTGCTGTTCGCCCCGCTGCTGTGGCTGTCCGGGCGCCGCCCCGCAGCCCGCACCGCCGCCGTGACCTTCGCCGGAGCCACCGCGCTGTCCTGGGCGGCCATGCCGCGCGACTCCTGGACGTACTGGGCCCAGCACCTGGCCGGCACCGGCCTCGGCGGCGCCCCCGACAGCCTCGCCAACCAGTCCGTGCACGGTGCGCTGCTGCGCCTGGGCCTGAGCGGCCCCGCCGAGATCCTGCTCTACGCGGTCCTCGCGGGCGCCGTCGTCTGGTGCGGCCTGCGCCGTGCGGTCCGCTACGCCCGTGACGGTCAGCTGCTGCTCGCCGTCGCCGTCACCGGCTGTGTGGCCGTCGCCGTGGCCCCGACCGGCTGGCGCCACCAGCTGCTGTGGGTGCTGCTCGCCGTCGCCGGCAAGGTGGGCCGGCGCGCCGCCGACCGGCCCGTGTGGCCGGTGGCCGTGGTCCTCGCCATGACCCTGCCGAGCTCCGTGCTGCTGCCGAACCTGGCCGCACTGGCCCCCGTACGGGACAACGTGCTGCTGCTCGCCGCGCTCGCCGCGGCCTGCGCGGTGCCGTTCCTGCCGCGCTCGTCGCCGTACTGGCGCGAGCCCGTACCGACCGCCTACGGGCAGCCGGCCGCCGCCCGCTGGCAGCGGGTGCCGCTGCTGCCGTTCTGGCGGCGCGTGCTGTTCCGCCCGAACCTACTGCTGGAACTCCTGCTGATACGGGTCGGCTACTCGCTCTACTCGCACATCCGGGCCGCCGCGCCCACCAGCCGCACCCTCGCCGAGGGCAACGGCAGCCAGATCCACGGCATCGAGAAGGCGCTCGGCATCGACATCGAGCACGCCGTGAACCACGCCGTCGTGAACACGCCCTGGCTGGAGGCGTTCTTCAACTTCTACTACACCTCCTTCCACTTCGTGGTCCCGCTGACGATCCTGGCGGTCCTGTACTGGCGGCGCCCCGGCGACTACCGCTGGGCCCGCGCCTCCCTGGGCCTGGCCACCGTCCTCGCGCTCGTCGGCTTCTGGCTGTACCCGCTCGCGCCGCCGCGCCTGATGCCCGGCCTCGACTTCATCGACACCGTCCACGGACCGCAGGACCTCGCCAACCCCTCGTACGGGGCGATGACCGCGATCTCCAACCAGTACGCGGCGATGCCCTCGCTGCACTTCGGCTGGTCGCTGTGGTGCGGGATCGTGATCGTCGTGCTCGCGCCGAAGGGCTGGCAGAAGCTGCTCGGGGCGCTGCACCCGCTGATCACGGTGTGCGCGATCGTCGCCACCGCCAACCACTGGGTGCTGGACGCGGTGGGCGGCGCGGTCGTCGTGACCGCCGGCTTCGGGCTCGTGTACGTGCTGTCCGGGCCGCGGAGGCTGCAGGTGAGCCTCCCGGGGCAGCGCCGCAGCGACGAGGAGCAGCCGGTGGGGGCCGGGGCGCGGAGTTCGTAGGCGCCCCTCGGGGGTGTGCGCGGCCTTCAGGGTGCCGGCGGGATGTTCTGGTTGAGGCGGAAGAGGTTGCCGGGGTCGTAGCGGCGTTTCAGCTCGCGCAGCCGCCGGTACTTCCGCGCCCCGTACGCCTGCTCCACGCGCTCCTCGCCCTCCTCCATCAGGAAGTTCGAGTACACCCCGGTGTGGTGGGGGGCGAGGGCCGACCACAGGCCGCGCGCCCACGTCCGCTCGGCCTCGAAGCCGTCGGCGCCCTCCGTCGTCCCGTTGATGTTGAACGTGTGCCCGGCGCCGCGCCCGCCGAAGGCCGTCTCGTCCTCCCCGACGCGGGCGATGGCCCCGCCGAGCTGGAAGATCGGGAAGGCGGTGAGCGGCGAGACGATCCGGGCCGCGTGCTCGGCCGTACGGTCGATGACCTCGTCGGTGAGCCGGTCGACGTCGCAGGACTTGAAGTAGTACCAGCGGCCGTGCGGGAACGACGGGTCGAACATCGCCTGGTGCTCGGTGAACGGCTTCGGCGCGCACAGGTCCAGCACGGGCGCGGAGCCGGTGCCGGACTCGCGCAGCGGCCGCAGCACCTCCTGCCCGTCCTCGACGGGCCCCGCGTAGCAGCAGACCACCATCACGACGGGCTGTCCGCGCAGTTCGGCCGGCACGTAGTCGACGGCGGGCGCCTTGCGGTGGACGATCGCCGTGGTCAGCTCGTCCGGCACGTCGGTGATCCACTCGCGGTAGAAGCGCAGCAGCCGCGCCGACTCGGCCATCGGCCAGACGACGGGCCCGGCCAGCACCACCGGCCCCAGCGGATTGAGGCGGAACTCGAACTCGGTGACGATCCCGAAGTTCCCGCCGCCACCGCGCACCCCCCAGAACAGATCGGGGTTCTCGTCCGCGCTCGCCTTCAGGAACGTTCCGTCGGCGGTCACCAGGTCCACGGACAGCAGCTGGTCGATGGTGAGCCCGTACTTGCGCATCAGCCAGCCGATGCCGCCGCCGAGGGTGAGCCCGGCCAGGCCGGTGTGCGTGACGATCCCGGCCGGGACGGCCAGCCCGAAGGCCTGCGTCTCCCGGTCCAGCTCGCCGAGCAGCACCCCCGCCTGCGCCCTGACCGTACGGGCCTCGGGGTCCACGCGGATCCCGCGCATCGGGGAGAGGTCGATGACGATGCCGTCGTCGCACACCGACTGGCCGGGGAAGCTGTGGCCGCCGGAGCGCACGGCGAGGGGGAGCCCGGAGGCGGCCGCGAAGCGGACGGCGTCGATGACGTCGGCGACGCCCGTGCAGTAGGCGATGAGGGCGGGGGAGCGGTCGACGGAGCCGTTCCAGATCCGACGGTCCTCGTCGTAGGAGGGGTCTCCGGGCCGCACCTGCCGCCCCCGGAAGGACTGGCTGAGCATGGCCATGTGTTCAGTCTGGCACTGGGGGATCGGCGTCGCTCGTGGGTCCGGCCCTGCCCGCCGCGGGCCGAAGGGGGGGCGGGGGAAACCCGGCCCCCGCGCCCCCCCCGCTGGAGCCCCACCGTTCTTCCGGGGTGACCCGTTTCGGTCCGTCCCCCCCCCCGGCGGGGAGCGGTCCCCGTCCCCCCCAC